>NZ_JAKMTQ010000060.1:0-569 GCF_025773245.1 Campylobacter sp. CNRCH_2007_0968H
GTCACAGATAACTCAACCTTATAGTCTTGATTTAAAATTCCTTGTTCTTTTAATATACTCATTTTTTGATCAAGAATTTGATAATATTTTTCTATATTTTTTGTATTATCTAGCACTTCAAATTCTATTTCAAAATCCCTGAAAGCCTTTTCAAATGTTCTTATATCGTCTAATAAAAAAGTCATTTCAGCACTATATTTGTCTACATCAGAAACTCTTTGGCAAAAGCAATGATAAAATACATTTACAGCTACTACATCAAATTTTTTAGCTATAAAATTTCTATAACTTTCTAGAAAATGTATATTTGCATTAGCTCCATATCCACCTATGATAAAAACAATAGCTTTCATTTGCTTACTATCATCATAAGTGATTCTATATTCTAATTTACTTTCTCTTTTTATATTTAATTCTACATCATCACAAGAGTCTATGAAATAAGTTTCATTTATGAGCATATTTTTCTTTCTTGATATTATAATTTATATGCTATTATAACTAATTAAAATACGCTCAAAGAAAAAAGTATGAAATATATATTTAAATGCAATGATAAAAAATATTCC
>NZ_JAKMTQ010000061.1:0-569 GCF_025773245.1 Campylobacter sp. CNRCH_2007_0968H
AAAGAATCTTTTCATATCAATATCTTAATCAATAGTGATACACTTTATAAAAATCCTTTATTGCAATATAATATAAATAGAAAAATTTCTAAAGATGATAATATCATTTATGCTTTAAAAAATACTTCTAGTATAAATCAAGCTTTTAAAAACTTAAAACAATTACAAGAAGTATTATTAAAAGAAAATATATTTTTAAATTTTATAGACTTAAATAGCAAAGAAAGTCTTTTAAGTTTTTACAATCAAATATTAAGTAATCATCATCTTAAAGATTATTTTTATATAAAAAATAATCAATTTTTTATTAAAGAAGATATAAAAAATAAAATTGTATTTCACAATATCAATTCTTCTTCTATTATAAGTAATTATCTTAGCTTGTTAAATGATTTTAATACTTTAAGCAAGATAGAACTTATAAATATATTAGAAAGTTTAAGTTTATACAATCTTTCAACTTTAATGCAAGATATACAAAAAAGATACTTAAAACTAGAATATAACTTAAAAAGCTTTAATAAAGATAGTATCTTTTTATCTAATATGATTATGAATGTGAGGTTGAA
>NZ_JAKMTQ010000062.1:0-522 GCF_025773245.1 Campylobacter sp. CNRCH_2007_0968H
GCACGATTGATAAGAGCATAAAGGGCTAGAAATTCATCGTTATAGGTAGAAGTGTAATTATATTTTTCTAAAAATATAATAACTTCCCCATCAAACTCAATACTTCTGTATTCTATAATTTCTGCTTTAGCATTAGTGATAAAAGAAATATATTTATCTCTTTGTTTATCGTGTTTAATACCTGCTCGCATTGGTTTAAGTGCTTCATCATACCAAATCACTTCTAAATTTTCTTCTTTGATGATTCTTAGTGCTACTTCTTTTGTTAGATATTCTTTAATATCTTTTCCATCATATTTTTTCGCATATAATTCATCTGCAACATTTTATCAATAGCTTCTTTTTCACTATCAAAAGAATAGTTAAGACTAACACTCCCCCTTTCTCCAACATAGAAAGTTTCATATTTATTATTGTTAGGATTAAACCACATAGTAAGATGATATTCCCCTAAATGTTTATAAGAAGGATACCAAGTTGTATCAATCAACTTTTCTTCTTCTATAATTAGTTCTGCTTGTT
>NZ_JAKMTQ010000007.1:0-107246 GCF_025773245.1 Campylobacter sp. CNRCH_2007_0968H
TTAGAGCATTACATCAATATAAATACGATGATGAGCATAGAATGAAATTATATTTAAGTGGAGGGGTGTATTTTTGAGATTGCAAGCTGTTTTAGCTTGCAATTGAAATTAAACATTAAATCTAAAATGCATTACATCGCCATCTTGTACGATATAATCTTTCCCTTCAAGGCGTAGTTTTCCTGCTTCTTTAGCACCACTTTCGCCTTTGCAAGCGATATAATCCTCATAAGAAATTACTTCAGCTTTGATAAAACCTTTTTCAAAGTCATTATGGATCACGCTTGCTGCTTTTGGTGCTTTCCAACCTCTTTGTATAGTCCATGATCTAACTTCTACTTGACCTGCTGTAAAATAGCTAATCAAGTTTAGCTTTGAAAATGCTGTGCGTATAACTACTTCAAGTCCGCTACTTTCTATACCTAAAGATTTTAAAAATTCATAATTTTCTTCATCGCTTAAAGCTATCATTTCTTCTTCTATTTTAGAGCAAAGTTTGATTACTTCATGGCCTGATTTTGCTGCAAATTCTTTAAGATCTTTTACAAATTCATTATCTTCTAAAAGTGAATTCTCATCTACATTTGCTCCATATATCACTTCTTTAGCTGAAAGCAATCTTAGTTCTTTTATAAGAGCATGATAGATTTCATTTTTATTAGCAAAAGAACTTGCGCTATTATTTTGATTTAAATGCTCTAAAAGTTCATTAGCTAATGCCAAGGTTTCTTTTGCGCCTTTTTCATTGGCCTTTGCACCTTTAGTGAGTTTTTCTATTTTTTTGCTAAGTTGTTCTATATCTGCTAGTATAAGTTCTGTTTCTATGATTTGTACATCACGCACAGGATCAACACTGCCCGCAACATGGGTGATATTTTCATCATCAAAACAACGCACAATATGTAAAATCATCTCTGTTTCGCGTATGTTAGATAAAAATTTATTACCCAAACCCTCACCTTTGCTAGCTCCTGCTACTAAGCCTGCTATATCAACAAATTCTATATTTGAGCGTATAATTTTTTGTGGATTAACAATTTTTGCTAGTTCTTTTAAGCGATGATCAGGCACAGGTACCACTGCTTTGTTTGGTTCTATGGTGCAAAATGGATAGTTTGCACTTTCAGCATTTTGTGCTCTTGTTAGAGCGTTAAAAGTGGTAGATTTTCCAACATTTGGAAGTCCTACTATACCAACTGATAAACTCATTTTTGTTTCCTTGAAAGATAAAGTAAATATGAAAGGCACATTCTAACACCTGCTCCGGTTGCACCAAAATTATGATAACCCCAAGCTTTTTCTAAATAAGCTGGTCCTGCAATGTCTAAATGTAGCCATTTGTCTTTGTATTCTTCTCTAATGAAAGAATTTAAAAATAATCCCGCAGTAATGGCTCCGCCATAACGACTTGAAGAGGTATTACTAACATCTGCTATGTTTGATTTTATAAGCTCTTTTAAGTGCGGATTAAAATGTAAAATAGTAGCTAAATCTCCACTTTTTTTACTTATTTTATAAAATTCATTTTGCAAATCTTCATTATTTCCCATGATGGCACTTGTGTATTCTCCAAGTCCTACTACGCAAGCTCCAGTTAAAGTAGCAAGATCTATTAATAAATCAGGTTTTAGATCTTGAGCAAGTGAAAGACAATCTGCTAAAACTAATCTTCCTTCTGCGTCGGTATTTCTAACCTCTATACTCACACCTTCTCTTGAAATAAGCACATCATCAGGTTTATAAGCATTTCCGCCTATCATGTTTTCAGTTGCGCCGATGATAGAATGAACTTCTATATCAAGGTTTAACTCACTTGCACCTTTGATAATAGCCATTGCAGCCGCACCACCGCTTTTATCTGATTTCATCGTTAGCATGTAATCAGCAGGTTTTAAACTAAGTCCACCACTATCATAAGTTAGCCCTTTACCTACAAACACTACTTTCATTTTTGGATTTTGTGGTTTATAAGAAAGATGAATGAGTTTTGGGGGATGAATTGAAGCACGATTTACTGCTAAAAATGCTTGCATTTTTTCTTGCTCTAAGAAATCGCTTTCATAAATTTTACATGAAATATTAGAATTATTTTGGCTCAGTTCAAGCGCATCTTCGGCCATTTTGGCAGGAGTGTAAATTTGTGGGATTTCATTAACGATATTTTTTGCAAAATCACAAGCATTTGAAAAAATTTGACCATAGTTTATACCTATGCAAGCCTCTTCTAGGTTGTATGTTTTATTATTAATTTCATCTTTTGCAATGAAGATATTTTCTAATTTGCTTGGTGTTTTTTCTTTTTTGTATTTGTTAAATTCATAAGCACCAAAAGTAAATCCTTGAATCATAGCATTAAAGCTATTTACTACACATTTTCCTATGACACTTTTTGTTTTTACGCTTCGAATTTCAAGTTTTTTTAAAGCTTTGTATGCATTTGCAAAAGCAAGCCTTATATCTTCATATTCTAAGCTTTTAAGTTCACTGTAAAGAATTTTATTTTGCATATCTATGCAAATTCCTTCACCTTTATAGCTTGAAAGCTTGAAAAGTTCTTGACTTTGAGTGTATTGTTCTATTTTTTTATCTTGTATTAAAATGATTTCAAAATCAGCATTTATAGAGCCGATATTTTCTTCTATAAAATTAAAAGTCATTTGCGAGTCCTTCTTGTAAGTATTGATTTTTCTATTTGTTTCATTCCTAAAAATAAAGCTAATAAAAAGCCAGCAATAATTGGCACTGCAAAATACCAATGATTTCCAGCCCATTCTACTGCAAGCCAAATTTCTTTTCCAAAAAACCATGCAAGTAAAATAGTTATAGCAGCCCAAGCCCACGCACTAATAAGATTAATAAACGCAAATTTTTTAGCACTATAGCGAGTTAATCCTATACTCATAGGTATAATAGTTCTAAAACCATACATATATCTTTGTATGAAGATAATAGGCCAACCAAAACGCTGTAAAAGTAAATGTGCTATGGCAAATTTACGCCTTTGGGTGCGAAGTCTTTTCTGAATGTATTTTTTGTTATATCTTCCTATATAAAAGTATATTTGATCGCCTACAAAGCCACCTAAGCCTGCTATAAAGATAATAAGTCCTAAATTTACATGGCCTTCATGTGCAAAAATACCTGCTAAAATAAGTGCAAGTTCTCCTTCAAGTATGCACCATAAAAACACAATAATATAAGCCCAATTTTTATAATCATACAAAAGTTGTTTTAAAAATTCTTCCATTTTATACCTCTAAAACACTATAAACAGAAGTTAATTTAGCTAATTCTTTAGCACCATCTAGATCTTTTAACTCTAGTAAAAAACAAGCTTCAACACATTTTGCATTGAGTTTTTCTATAAGTTTCACAGCAGCGATAGCTGTGCCACCTGTAGCGATAAGATCATCTATAAGTAAAACATTTGCTTTTTGATTATTAAAAGCATCGATATGAATTTCTATAGTATCACTGCCATATTCTAAACTATAAGATTCTTGTAAGCATTTTGAAGGTAGCTTTCCAGGTTTTCTTATAGGTACAAAAGGAAGTCTTAAACTAGCGCTCAAGGCAGCTCCAAAAATAAAACCTCTACTTTCTATACCAACGATATAATCAAGCTTTGCGTTTTGATATTTTTCAACTAAATGATCCATTAAAAACGCAAATGCTTCTTTGTTGTTTAATAAAGTAGTAATATCTCTAAAAACAATCCCTTCTTTTGGAAAGTCCTTAATAGCTCTAATGCTATCTAGTAAATATTTTTTATCTTGCTCTTTTATCATAATAATGCCTCTATTTTTGCTTCTAATTCTTTGATTCTTTGTCTTAGTTTTTCATTTTCAATACGATATTGTGAATTTCTTGTTCTAAGAGAGGTTAAGTCTGCTTTACTTTTGTTTAATTCTTCAGTTAAAATATCAATATTACCCAAACTTCTTTGAAGTTGTACTTGTAGTTTTCTAATAACAATTTCAGTATCATCAAGGTTGTTTTTTATAAATTCTTTTGCTACTTTTTCTTTATGAAGCAGGGTTTTATAATAAAGTAGCATAATAGTCATATAAATACTAATACAAATTAATACAGTTAATACAAGCCAACTTAAGATCATAATCTTTCCTCTATTTTGCTAATTCTTGCGCAATGTCTTCCGCCGCTAAAAGAAGTGTTGATAAAATTTGAGATAATTTCAAAAGCCATATCAACCCCTATTAATCTAGCTCCTAGTGCTAAAACATTTGCATCATTATGTTCTCTTGAAAGTTTAGCACTTAAAGATTCATTACACAAAGCACAGCGTATATTTTTATGACGATTTGCTGCTATACTCATACCAATTCCTGATCCGCACACTAAAATTCCAAAACTTTTTTCGTTTATTTTAGAGCTTAATAAATGTGCATAATCAGGATAATCACAACGATCCTCACTAAAAGGACCTAAGTCTTCAAAAGTAATATTTTTTTCTTGTAAAAATTTAGTAATTTCTTGCTTTAAAATAAAACCAGCATGATCACTTGCAATATAAATTTTTTCTCTTAACATTTAACATTCACTTTATCATTTTTGAAATTTAAAGTATTAATTTTATCATATTTAATTAAAATTTTTCTTTCTTATATATAATTATTTTTTTATGTTTTCAAATATTTATTTGATATAATAACAATAATTATTTAAGGTAAAAAATGAAGCTTATTCTAATTGGTTCTTCAACAGGTGGCCCAAGCCAACTAAAGTTTTTACTAAATGATGTAGAATTGAAAGATTGTGCAGTAGTGATTGCTCAGCATATGAATCCTGCGTTTATTCCTTCTTTTGTAAATCAATTTAACAAAGAAGCATTAAGCGAGGTGATTATACCAAGTGATAAGGAAGTTTTGAAAAATAAAATTTATATTTGTCAAAGAAATATGATTTTAAGTGGCAACAATACCTTAACATTAAATACTACAGACGAAACTAGTAGTTTTAATCCAGGGATTGATGTGCTATTTAATTCTGCTGTTAATCTTTGCAAATATCATAAAATTTTAGCTTTGATTATGACAGGAATGGGCGATGATGGTGCTAAGTCTTTGTTTGAACTTTATAAAGCAGGAGTAAGGTGTTTGTGCGAAAATGAGGCAGATTCTATAGTATATGGTATGCCAAAAAAAGCCAGAGATACTAATCCAAATTTAAAACCTATGAGTTTAATAGAACTCAAAAAAGAAATAACAAATTTCATCAAATCGTAGGATAAAAAAGATGATAAAGATTACAGAAAATGAAATGAATGATTTTGTAAAAATCGTAGAGCAAATAAGTGGAAATAACTTAAATGCGAAAAAGGATATATTATCTATTAAACTTCCTAAATTTTTACAAGAATTAGGCTTGAGCAGTCTTAGTGAATTAAATGAAAAAGTGCAGTTTCAAAGAAATTTAAAACAAGAAACTATGGATTTTATTACAGTTTGTGAGACTTATTTTTTTAGAGAATTAGAGCAATTAAAAGATGTGATTTTTTATATAAAATCTCTTGATCGCCCTGTAAATGTGCTTTGTGCTCCATGTTCAAGCGGCGAAGAAGTGTATTCTTTAGCTATTTTAGCAAGTGAGAATTTTGTTAAAGGTATGAATATAGTTGGTATAGATATTAATAAAAAAATGATAGATAAATGCAATGAAATGATTTATTCAGAGCGTTCAGTATCTAGATTAAACACTATGCAAAAAACGCGTTATTTTGATGTAAAAGATAGAATGTATCATCTTAAAAAAGAAACCCTAGCTTGTAGATGCCGTTTTGATCTTTGTAATGTCTTTGATGATTCTTTATTTAAATTTGGAAAATTTGATGTGATTTTTTCAAGAAATATGATGATATATTTTGATCAAGATTTTAAAATAAGACTTATGGAGCGTTTTTATAGGATATTGAATAAAGAAGGTAGAATTTACCCAGGAAAGTCAGATCTTGTGCCTGAAACAGCTTATTTTGAAAAAAACTTTTCAGCAGGTGGAGTTTATTATTCTAAGGTGGATTAATTATATTTTTTATTAAACCACCACCAATAAATTGCTGCAAAGATAAAACATACTCCTAAGCCAAAAGTAAAATGACTTAGTTTTATTCCATAAAATTCAAATAAATATCCTGTTGAAAAAGCAATGATTGCACTAAAGGTTAAATATACCATATCATTGTAAGCAATCACTCTGCCATAATATCTTTTGTCGCAATCATTTTGTAAAAGTGTATAGGTATAGCTCCATAAAGATGAAGTGCAAAAACCAGCCATTACCAAGCCTACAAAAGCAAGATAAAAGTTAAATTGCAAGCAAGCCCAAAGCATTATACCTACACCTTGCGCTAAGTATAAATATACCAAAGTGTTTTTATTAATATAAGGACTAAGCACATAAGGGCCTATAAGTAAAGATATGGCTCTTATGGCATTAGAAAGCCCTATGGCTAGAGGTATGGAAATAACTTTTGCGTATTCATATTCTGCTAAAAGAGTGATTAAAACATCATAAGCAGTTATCCCTACAACCCCATGAAGTAAAATCAAATGAATGATTTTTTTATTATTAAATACATAAACTAAGCCTTCTTTGATTAATATAAAAAGATTATTTTGTGTGGTATTTTTTTCATTAGGTAAAATCAAAGTTTTGAGTATAAGCATAGCACAAAATAGCATTAAAGTATCAGCTATAAAGGCTGGCTTTACTCCAAAAAGATCTATAAAAAGCCCTGCTGCACCCATACCCAAAGCATATGATACAGCCCATATGATACTATGAAGCTCATTGCCTAGTTTTAATTCTTGTGGGGTTAAAATTTTAGGTAAAACCGACATTTCTGTTTGAAAATACATACTTGCAACTGCCATACGAACAAAGGTTAAAAAGTATAACAACCAAAGCATGGCTAAAGAATTTACAAAAATTAACATAAAAATAGAAATCATCTCAATGCTAATCATTGTTAGCAATAAATTTTTAGGTTTAAATCTATCCACTATAACTCCATTTATAGGTGCAAGTATAATAGAAGGTAAAAAAACAAAAATAGCTGAAAAACCTATGATATTTGCAGGTGCACCGAGTTCTTTAGTTAAAAGGGTAAAAACACCTACTTGAGAAAACCACGCACCAAAATAACTTATAAATTGTACTATTGCTAAAAGGCGAAAAGTTTTATTATTTTTAAGTAAAGACCTATAAGTCATGAGTATCCTATGAATATATGAAATTAAAGGGCTTGATTATATCGTCTTTAAGATTATTTTACATTTAAATGTTATAATAATCCTTTTTTATAAAAAGGTTTAAGAATGAGTAGATTAAGTAAAAAAGAAGCGTTAAATTTGCTCCAAAATGCACCTTTATATGAACTAGGTGCAATGGCTTATGAGAGAAAATTAGAGCTTCATCCTGAAAAAATAACTACTTTTGTGGTAGATAGAAATATAAATTATACAAATATTTGCTGTATTGATTGTGATTTTTGTGCTTTTTGTAGAAAAGAAAAAGATGATGATTCTTATATTTTAAAATACGAAGAAATAGGGCAAAAAATAGAAGAATTGCAAGCCATAGGTGGAACGCAAATTTTATTTCAAGGCGGGGTACATCCAAAACTTAAAATAGAATGGTACGAAGATTTGCTTTCTTATATAAAAACTAATTATCCAACGATTACCGTGCATGGTTTTTCAGCAGTAGAGATAGCTTATATAGCAAGAGTTTCTAAAATTTCTATAGAAGAGGTTTTAAAAAGATTACAAGTCAAAGGACTTTTTTCTATACCTGGAGCGGGTGCTGAAGTATTAAGCGATAGGGTGAGAGATATTATAGCGCCACATAAATGCGACACGGCTACTTGGCTTAGGGTACATGAGAGTGCGCATAATATAGGTATGAAAAGTACTGCTACAATGATGTTTGGTACGGTTGAAAATGATGAGGAAATCATCGAACATTTTGATCATTTAAGAAATTTGCAAGATAAAACAAATGGCTTTAGAGCTTTTATTTTATGGTCATTTCAAAGTGAAAATACCCCTTTGATCAAAAAACATCCTGAAATCATCAAGCAAAGCTCTAATAGATATTTAAGATTGCTAGCTTTGGCAAGATTATATTTGGATAATTTTAAAAATTTACAAAGTTCATGGGTAACGCAAGGCTCTTTAATAGGCCAACTTGCTTTAAAATTTGGTGCAAATGATTTAGGTTCAACTATGATGGAAGAAAATGTTGTAGCCGCAGCTGGTGCAAAATATAGAATGAATCAAGAACAAATGATAGAACTTATTAAAGATATAGGGGAATTACCTGCCAAACGCGATACAGCTTATAATATTTTAGAAAGGTTTTAATGTTAAATTTAGACTTTAATGAAACTAAAATAGACATAATATATGAGTATGAAAATGAGCTTCCTGTAGTATTTTTTAAGCTCATTTTTAAAAATAGTGGAAAAATAGCAGAAAAACACAATAGAGGTTGTGCAAGTATGCTTGCTAGGCTTTTAAATGAAGGAAGTAATGATGAGTTTTTTAAAAGCTTAGAATACCGTGCTATAGAGCTTTATGCTAAGGCTAGTTTTGAACATTTTCAAATTAGTATTAAATGCTTGAAAGAACATTTTGATTTTGCTTTAGAAAAATTACAAGAATTGTTTTTAAGTGTGCGTTTTGAAGAAAAAATTTTACAAAGATTAAAAACTTTAGCTTTGGGTGAACTTGCAAGTTTAAATACTGATTATGATTATCAAGCAAAAAGACTTTTGAATAAGAATGTTTTTAAAGATGAAATTTTTGCTAGTGGTCTTGATGGGACTAAAGAAAGCATAGAAAAGATTAGTTTAAAAGAATTACAAGATTTTATGAGTGAAAATTTAGTACTTGATAATGCTTTATTTGTTTTTGGTGGAGATATTAAAGAAGATGAAGTAAAGATTAAAGTAGAAAAAATTTGCCAAATTCTAAAAAGAAATGCCCCAAATCAAAACAAAAGCTACAAGCTCGTTGATGAGAGTATAGAAGTAAGTGAGCAAAAAAGCACTGAGCAAGCTTATATATACTTTTGCTCTCCATTTAATATACAAATTAATGATGAGAAAATGTATTTAGCTAAACTTGCTTTGTTTATTTTAGGTCAAGGTGGTTTTGGTTCGCGTTTGATGGAAGAAGTGCGTGTAAAAAGAGGCTTGGCGTATTCAGCATATGCTATGCTTGATGTAAATTTAAATTATAGTAGAGTTTTTGGGTATTTGCAAACTAAAAATGAAAGTTCTAATGAGGCTAAAGCTTTAGTTAAGGAAGTTTTTGAAAACTTTGTCCAAAATGGAGTCAATGAAAAAGAATTTCAACTAGCTAAACAATTTTTAGTAGGCTCTATGCCTTTAAGGTATGAAAACTTGGCTAAAAGACTAGATATAATGCTAAATGAATATTTGCATGGTTTAAAACTTGGAAATTTAAAAGAAGAAATGCAAAAGATTAAAAACACTAATTTAGATGAGTTAAATGACTTTATCAAAGCACATAGTGAAATTACCAAAGTGAGTTTTGCAAGCATAGAAAATGAAAGTTGAAGAAAAGGACTTAAAACTACTTCATGCTTTAGGGGTTAAAAATTGTATCGATTTGGCTTTGATTTTACCTAAAAAATTTGATGATTTTAGAATTTCAAAGTTTCCAAAAGATACATTTTGCACTCAAAATGTAAAAATTATTAGCGCACAAAATCATCACTCCCAACTTTTTATACTTTGTGAATGTTTAGAATGGGGTATAAAAGCAAATATAGTAATTTTTCATCCTAATAAGTGGCATTTTAAAATTTTTAAACATAATGCTTTAATTTGTATCCATGCAAAGATGAATTTTTTTAATGGAATTTGGCAGTTTATAAACCCAAAAATAGTAAAAAATATAGGTCAAATAGTCCCTAAATACCAAATTAGTTCTATTAAAGATGAAAGCATAAAAAAACTTATTTTAAAATATGTCAATGAAGCTAATTTAAAAGCGCTAAATTTAGAACAAAAATATATCAATTTACTTTTGAATTTACACAATTATGATGATTTAATTCTTTATGAAAATTTTAATGCCATAGTTAAAGACTTAAAATATATAGAAATTTTTAATCATTTAAGGCGTTTAAAGGGTAAAAAAATATCACAAAATGCTTATGAAATAGAACTTTTTGATATAAGCTCTTGGCTTAAGGGTTTAGAATTTAGCCCTACAAATGATCAGTTTTTAGCAATAGAAGATATTAAAAAAGATTTGCAAAATAAAGTCGCTAAAAGGCGTGTGGTGATGGGTGATGTGGGTTGTGGTAAGACTTTGGTCATACTTGCTGCAAGTTTGCTAGTATATCCTAAAAAGGCTATTTTAATGGCTCCAACTAGTATATTAGCAGAGCAAATTTATCATGAAGCAAAAAGACTTTTGCCTGATTTTGTTAATGTATTGCTTTTAAAGGGTGGTAAAAAAGATAAAGATTTAGCAAAATTAAAAGAACAAGCCCATTTTATCATAGGTACACATGCGCTCATTCATCAAGAAGAATTTGAAGCAGTTTTAGTGATGATAGATGAGCAACATCGCTTTGGCTCTAATCAAAGACAAAAAATAAGTGAGCTTAGTAAAAACTCTCAATATGCTCCACATATCGTGCAATTTTCTGCTACACCTATACCAAGAACACTTTCTATGATACAAAGTGAGCTTGTAAATTTTAGTTTTATTAAACAAATGCCTTTTAAAAAAGACATTAAAACTTTTTGCATACAAGATAAAGATTTTAAATATTTGCTTAAAAAAATCGACGATGAACTAGCTAAAAATCATCAAGTGATCATCATTTATCCTTTGGTAAATGAAAGTGAAAATATAGATTATTTATCGCTAGAACAAGCACAAGGGTATTGGATAAACAAATACAAAAATGTTTATGTGACTCATGGAAAAGATAAAAATAAAGATCAAATTTTGCAAGAATTTAGAGAAAAAGGCACGATTTTACTTTCTACGACTGTGGTTGAAGTGGGAATTTCTTTACCAAGATTAAGCGTGATTGTAGTTGTTGGGGCTGAAAGACTTGGGCTTGCTACCTTACATCAGCTTCGAGGTAGGGTAGGTAGAGTAGGGCTTGAGAGCTTTTGTTATTTATATACTAAGCAAAAAGAAATTCCAAGTCGTTTGCTTGAATTTGCTAAAACTTTAGATGGGTTTAAAATAGCTGAGCTTGATTTAAAAAACAGGTTAAGTGGGGATTTGCTAGATGGTAGAGTGCAACATGGAAATCACTTTAAATTTTTTGATTTTGCAGATGATGAAGAGCTGGTTTTAAAAGCAAAAGAAAGTATTAAAAATATGGAAGAAAAAAATGGATAAACATTTTGAAATTTTGATTTCAAAGGGCGAAAAGAAGTATTTTAAGAAAGGAAATATTTTATTTTTTCAAGGTGAAAAAGCAAATAAAATTTACATTTTACTAAGTGGAAAAGTGCGTATATACAAGGTGAATGCAAAAGGTTTTGAGCTAACACTACACGCTCTAACTCCGGTGAATTTTATAGCTGAAATGCCTGTGTTTGAGGGTATTGATTACCCAGCCAATGCAATTTGTGAGCAAGATTGTGAAATTTGTGTTTTTGATTTTAATGAATTTAAAAAATTATGCTTAGAAAATGGAGAATTTAGTTTTTTACTTTTGACTTCTTTAATCGGTAAAATTCGAATTTTAGAAAATTTTATCAGACAAAAATCTTTGGATTTAAAGTCAAGATTAGTCAGCTTTTTACTAGAAAATGAAGAAAAGCTACAAAATTTAAAACAAAAAGAAATCGCTGTGATTTTAAATTTACCCCCAGAATCTTTGTCGCGTTTTTTAAAAGAATTAAAACAAAATGAGCTTATTTGCACAAATAAAGGTAAAATAGTAATTTTAAATAAAGAAAAAATGCAAAATTTAATTAAGTCTTTTTAAGTCTTATTTGTTACAATATTATATTTTAAAGTATGGATGGTTTCATGGATTTTGATTTTTTAGTCAAGTTTAGCCCTATGTTTATACAAGCTTCTTGGCTTACATTAAAACTTGCTATTTATGGGGTGTTTTTTTCATTTTTAGTAGGTTTATTTTGTGTGGGAGTGAGTTATTTTAAATTTTCCTTTTTAAACACAATTTGTAAAATTTATATAGAATTTTCAAGAAACACACCTTTGCTAATCCAACTTTTCTTTTTATATTATGCTTTACCTGAATTTGGAATTCAACTTAGCTCTTTTGCTTGTGCTGTGATAGGACTTAGTTTTTTAGGTGGTTCTTATATGGCTGAAAGTTTAAGAGCGGGTATGGAAGCGGTTAAAAAACAACAATATGAATCAGGACTTTCTTTGGGTTTGAGTAAATGGCAAAATTTCCGTTATATTATTATGCCTCAAGCTTTGGGTATAGCTATGCCAAGCATTAGTGCAAATATCATTTTTTTACTTAAAGAAACTTCAGTAGTAAGCATTATTGCTTTAGCAGATTTAGTATATGTGGCTAAAGATCTTATAGGGCTTTATTATAAAAGCAACGAAGCATTATTTGCTTTGGTGCTTTGTTATTTGATCTTGATTTTACCTTTATCTTTAGTGTTAAACCGTATAGAAAAAAGGTTAAATTATGTTTGAAATTTTAAATCAAGATACCTTTTTTAGACTAGCGCAAGGTTTAAAGGTTACTTTAGAGCTTTCATTGATTAGTGTTTTGATTTCACTCATAGGAGGAGTATTTTTTGGAATTTTAATGCATTCTAAAAACAAATTCCTTTATGTTTTTTGTCGTTTTATGCTTGAGTTTGTGCGTATTATGCCTTTGATTGTTTGGCTTTTTATAGTGCATTTTGGCTTGGCGAAATGGTTTGGATGGCATTTGAGTGCTTTGGGTTCAAGTATTATTGTTTTTAGTATTTGGGGTGTATTTGAGATGATGGATTTGGTTAGATCATCTTTAGCAAGTATACCAAAACATCAGTATGAGTCAGGACTTTCACTAGGTTTTAATAAATTCGAAGTTTATCTTTTTATCATTATACCTTTATCTTTGAGAAGATTATTGCCAATGAGTATTAATCTTTTTACAAGAATTATTAAAAGCACTTCAGTGATTTATCTAATCGGCGGTATAGAGCTTATTAAAGTAGGTCAACAAGTGATTGAGCTTAATTTATTTCAAAATTCTTACGCGGCTTTTGTGATTTATGGTTTGATTTTATTGATTTATTTTATACTTTGTTATCCTTTGTCAGTATATTCAAAGTTTTTAGAGAAAAAATGGAGCTAATATGAGCATTTTAAAAATACAAAATTTACAAAAATATTATGATGATCATCATGTTTTAAAAGATATTAATTTAGAAGTAAATCAAAAAGAAGTAGTGGTTATACTAGGTCCAAGTGGTTGTGGGAAATCTACACTTTTAAGATGTATTAATGGCTTAGAAGAAATGGCTGATGGAGCTATTTTAGTAGATGATGAGAAAATTGATAAAAATTATAAAAAATGGACTCAAATTCGTCAAAAAATAGGTATGGTGTTTCAATCTTATGAGCTTTTTGATCATTTAAATGTTGAGCAAAATATACTTTTAGGACCTTTAAAGGTGCAAAAAAGAAAAAAAGAAGAGGTTTTAGAAGAAGCAAAATACTGGCTTGATAGAGTAGGACTTTTGCATAAAATAAAAGCTTATCCTAAAGAATTAAGCGGTGGACAAAAGCAACGCATAGCCATAGTTAGAAGCCTTTGTATGAACCCTGAAATCATGCTTTTTGATGAAGTTACAGCAGCGCTTGATCCTGAAATCGTGCGTGAAGTTTTAGATGTGATTTTAAATTTAGCAAAAGATGGTATGACTATGCTTATAGTTACACATGAAATGGGTTTTGCAAGAGCAGTTGCTGATAAAATAGTTTTTATGGATGATGGTAAAATAGTAGAAATTTCAAATCCTGATGAATTTTTTGAAAATCCAAAGACAGATCGTGCGAAAAAATTTCTCAATTTGTTTGATTTTCATCGTTAATTTTATTTTTTTAAAATATTTATTTAAAAAAATAATATAAGGTTTAAAAATTTAAATTTTTAATCATAAGGATAAAACATGAAAAAAATTTTTCTTTTATCATTTTTGATGGCACTTTTTTTTAGTGCATGCTCAAATTCAAGCTCTAATGAAAATTCCATAGAGAAAATCAAACAGCAAGGTGTAATCCGCATAGGTGTATTTGGCGATAAACCTCCGTTTGGTTACCTAGATGCACAAGGGAAAAATCAAGGCTATGATGTATATTTTGCTAAACGCATAGCAAAAGAGCTTTTAGGAGATGAATCTAAAGTGCAATTTGTACTTGTTGAAGCAGCAAATAGAGTAGAATTTTTAGAATCAAATAAAGTAGATTTAATCTTAGCAAATTTTACAAAAACCCCAGAAAGAGAAGCTGTGGTTGATTTTGCATTACCTTATATGAAAGTTGCTCTTGGGGTGGTGGCTCCTAAAGGATCAGATATTGAAACTTTAGATGATTTAAAAAATAAAACTTTAATTTTAAATAAAGGCACAACAGCTGATGCGTATTTTACAAAAAATATGCCAGATATTAAAACGATTAAATTTGATCAAAATACAGAAACTTTTGCAGCTTTAATTGGTAAAAGAGGTGATGCGTTAAGTCATGATAATGCATTGCTTTTTGCCTGGGCTAAAGAAAATCCAAATTTTGAAGTAGTGATTAAAGAACTTGGAAATCATGATGTTATAGCTCCTGCTGTAAAAAAAGGTGACGAAGCTATGTTAAATTTTATCAATGATTTGATTTTAAAATTACAAAATGAACAATTTTTCCACAAAGCTTATGATGAAACTTTAAAACCGTTTTTTAGTGATGATATAAAAGCTGATGATGTAGTAATTGAAGGTGGCAAAATTTAATAATGCAAAAAGCTTTTAAAAATACCATCTATGCTTCCTTAGGTGGTATTTTAGAATTTTATGATTTTGTTTTATTTATCTTCTTTGCAAGTGTTTTTGCAAAAATTTTCTTTCCTCAAAATGATGATTTTTGGCCATTAATCTATACTTATGTAGCCTTTGGGGCAGGGTATTTAGCCAGACCTTTTGGTGCTGTTGTTTTAGCGCATTTTGCAGATATAAAAGGGCGTAAGAATGTTTTTTATATTAGCATGCTTTTAATGGTTGTACCAAGTTTTGTTTTGGCCTTTTTACCTACTTATGAAAGTATAGGGCTTTTGGCTACTTTTATGCTTTTTGTTATTAGGATAGCCCAAGGATTAGCCATAGGAGCTGAAGTTAGTGGTGCTTGGATTTTTGTGAGTGAATTTGTGAGTAAAAAAAGACTTGGTTTGGCACTTGGTTTTATTTCAGCGACTTTGACTTTAGGTTTATTGCTTGGAAATTTAGCGACTTTGACTATATATGCGTATTTTGATAAAGAAGAAGTAGAAAGCTTTGCTTGGAGAATTCCTTTTTTTATAGGAGGATTTTTTGGTATATTGGCTTTATTTTTACGCACGAAATTGAATGAAACACCAGCTTTTAAAAATATAAAAGCAAAAGAAAAAATTTTAAATTTCCCACTTTTGCAGGCTTTAAAAACACATAAAAAAAGTATGTTAATATGCGCTTTACTTACTGTGGTTTTAACAAGTGGGGTGGCTACTTTAATGATACTGCCACAATATTTTGAAAGCTTATTAGGAGTTAGCAAAACTACTGCTTTGTTATATCAAAATTTGGCCATAGTGATGATCATACTAGGAAGTTTAGCACAAGGATATTTAGCAGATTTTTTAGGACATTTTAAAATTTGTTTTATTTTTACTTTGCTTTTTGGAATTTTTGGCATTAGTTTTAGCTTTTATAATGAGTGGTTTTTGTTATTTTATTTGCTTGCTTGTTTTGCACAAGGTATTATAGCTTTTGCTCCTATTTTTATGACTCAAATTTTTACCACAGAGTTAAGATCGAGTGGTCTTTCTTTTGCTTATAATATTTCTTATGCGATTTTGGGTTTTATAACCCCTTTTATTGTTAATTTTGTATATAAGGAGTATTTTTATATTTATATTATTTTTATAATTATTGCTAGTTTGCTAAGTTGTTTTTTAAATAAATTTCTTATTAAATAATTATATATATATTTTTTAATATTTATTTTATAGATAATACTATTATATATATACTACAAAATAAGGAATATTATATATGAAAATATGGACTCAAAAATATACCGCTTGGAATAGTATTATTGATATACAACATAAAAGCTTATTTGATTTAGCTAAAGAAATTTATTTTATAAAAAATAATCATGTAAATATTAATGAAGTTAGAATGCTTTCGATTGAATTTTTAAAACAACTTAAAGATCATGCAAAATATGAAGAAAAATATATGAAAAGGATTGCTTCCCCATATATCGATATACATATGAAAGAGCATAAAAAAATTATGTCTTCATTAGCTTCTTTAGTTAAAAACACATCAAACATAAATGAATTTAAAACAAAATTTAGTGATTTTATAGATGATAATATTATTAAGCATATTTTAGAGGAAGATATAAAATATGCTAATTTTAAGAAAAAAAGAATATGTTTTCTATACTTGTGGATGCTTAAATAAAAAATATAAAATTTCACATAATATGCATCTTAAAATTTTTAATGGTGCTAAGTATGATTGTAAAATTTGTCAGTAAAATATTCGATTGATTTAATCGGCGGGGGTATATGGTAAGTAATTTTCCCTCTTGGAGTGATGAATATTGTTTAGGCAATGAAAAAATAGATTTACAGCATCAGAGATTTTTTTGCTTTAACTTTAGAAGTTTTTAGACTTTCAAATAGACATATTTATAAAACAGAATTAAAAAAAGTATTAATGGAGTTATTTTCATATATGAAAAATCATTTTGATGATGAAGAGGAATATATGAGAGAAATTAAATATCCATATTTAGATGAGCATATAATAATGCATAAAAATATTGTAAAATCTATGAAAAGTCTATTATATGAGTGTTGTAGTACTAATGAACTTAAAAATGAACTTTATAATATAGTATCATCATGGTTTTTTAATCATTTTAGTATACATGATATGAAAATAAGAGATTATGTTCAAAATTCATCTAATCAAAATTTATCAAAACAAAACGAGATGATAAAAAGCGAAGAAATATTTGAGTATACATGTGATTGTATTGGTATTATCCATAAAGTGAATTATGATTTACATATGAAAATAAATTATTTAAATATATCTTAATAAGTGCAGCAAATGCTCAAAAAAGTTGAAATTAAAATCAAATACATAGAAAGTTATCTAGTTGATTTTTAAGTTAAATAGTATATCTAACATAGTAGTTTATTAATTCATTATCTTTTTCCGAGGTATGTTGTAGTAGAATTTATAGTTTGAAGCAACATAAACTACCGTCCGCTAAACTATTTTTTGTTAAATTTATTAAAATTTATAAATAATAAATTTTTTATTGCAATTACTATTTGTATATCAATAGCATTATTTTACAAAAATTTCTCTCTTTTTGATATTTTTATTTCACTTAAATAGTTGATTCTTGTAAGTTTTATTTTTATTTTGTCTTTAAATATTGTTTTTTATAAAAATTGTTTTATTTAAATGATATAATTTTTATTTTTAAATCTTTAAAGTAGTTTTAGACAAAATGAACTTTTTCTTGTTGATATATTTTAGTTTTAAGATGTTAAATTATTTCTAAATTTGTGATAATTTTATCCAAAAAATATATTATACAGTTTTTTTAAGTAGATTTTAATTGACATGTGAGGAATATTTATTATATATCTTTAACTTTAAAATCCTTTTATAAGTTAAATAAGTATCCATCATTAAGATTTTTACTGAATGAAAAATAATAATTTTTGTTAACTTAAAAGATATATTAAGTAGTGGAATATATTTTGAAAAAACAAAAACTTTAAAATATAAACTATAACTTTGCTATAATTATGCTTTATATTTTAGAGGTGTGAATGAATAAGATTTTATTACTAGCTGATGGACCTTTTGCGAAAGATTTTTTAAAGAAAATTTATAATAACAAAACCTTCAAAGAGTCTTTGAGTGTTGTGTACTATAATGATGATAGCGTAGACTTAGACTTAGAGAATGAACAAATTTCTTTTTTTAAATTTGATCCTACGAGTTTGATTAAGCTAGAAAATTTATTAAAAGAAAATTTTCATCAAGCTATTATTTATATGCAAGAAGAAGCAGATACATTAGCTTGCTATAAAAATTTAAGAAAATTACACCCAAGATTAAATATAGTTATTATGGATTTGTGGAATAGCCAAATTGATGATAATTTTTGTGAAGTAATTAATATTTATGATACTTTAAGTACAAGATTGACAGGTTGTTTGGATAATATGCCTTCAATGGCACAATTTATAGGGCTTGGACAAGGTGAGATTATGGAGGTTAAAATTCCTGCAGGGTCAAGCTTTGCTTATAGACACATAAGCTCTATTAGCCAAAAACGCTTTAAAATCGTAATGGTTTATAGAAATAATGAATTTATTCTGGCAAGACCTGGGCTTATTTTAATGCCAAATGATAGCATTTTAATCGTGGGTGATCCTAAAGTTTTGCAAAGTGTTTTTACTAATGTTAAAACAAGCTTAGGACGCTTTCCATCGCCTTTTGGAGATAATATACTTTGTATTATAGATATGAAAAAAATGAGTGAGTTTGCTATAGAAAAGCTTATTTTTGCAAGCTTGCTTTTGCATGTAAGAATCAATAGCAAAAAACTTTATTTTAAGGTGATTAATCCTACTTTAACTCCTATGTATTATAAACTTAAATCCTTGCATAAAAATAGCACTGAAGTGATATTTGACTTTGAAAGCACAAATATAAAAAACATTAAACCTTTTGTGGAAAATACTAGCATAGGTTTACTAGTGGTGGAGGATTATCTTTTTGAAAAAGAAAAAAGTTTTCTTTTTACTTTAAAACTTCCTGTGTTAAAAGCAGGTAAAGGGGATTTTGCAGATTTAAAATCTTCTGTAGTTTTAAGTTCAAATTTTGAAGATGTAGAGGGTATTGCTTCTATTATGCTTGATTTTAACAAGCAAATTCAACTAGGCCTTGCCTTGTATTACTATGCTTTAAAATTAAATAAAGCCGAAATTTTTGAATATCATCAGTATTTTGAAAGCCTTTCAAAACTTCATGATGAAAAATTACTTTTGATAGAAGAAAAAGAACATAATCCTATCAATAAATTTTCTTACAAACAAAATATATTGCATTTTGTACCATTTAATGAAAAAATTTTAGGAAACAATTTCAATAAAATTTTAAAAACGGATTTAAATACGATATATTATAAGATGAATAAAAATTATCAATTGTTTATACCATCATTGTGAGAAAATAATGCAAGTTAAGGTAAATTTAGATAAAAATACAAGTTATAATGTCTATATAAATGAGTTAGAAAAATTAAATTTTGATACTAAAGTAGTGATTTTAACTAATGAATTAGTTGCAAAACTACATTTGGATACACTTTTGAAAAAAATTCATGCTAAAGAACTTTTTGTTATAAAAATCAAAGATGGCGAAGAGTATAAAAATTTACAAACTATAGAATACATCTTAGATCAAATGTGTACTTATAGGCTAGATAGAAAAAGCTTACTCATAAGCTTTGGTGGCGGGGTGATCTCTGATATGGGTGGTTTTGTAGCAAGTATATATCAAAGAGGGATAGAATTTATCAATATCCCTACAACTTTACTAGCTTGCGTGGATGCAAGTGTGGGTGGTAAAACCGGAGTGAATAATAAATTTGGTAAAAACTTAATAGGCACTTTTTATCAGCCAAAAGCAGTGTATTGTGAGAGTGAGTTTTTAAAAACTTTACCTTCAAGAGAGCTAGCTGCAGGTATGGCTGAATTTATTAAAATGGCTGTGGTTTTTGATGAAGCAATTTTATCTTTTTTGGAAAATTTGGACGAGGATAAAATTTTTAATGTTAAATTAGATGATATTATTTTAGCTCAAATCATCCAAAAAAGTATAGAACTTAAAGCTAATGTGGTTTCACAAGATGAAAAAGAAAGTGGCTTAAGAATGCTTTTAAACTATGGGCATACTTTTGCTCATGTTATAGAAAATCAAACAGGATATAAAAAGTACTTACATGGTGAAGCCGTGGCTATAGGTATGAACATGGCAAATATTCTAGCTTTAAATTTGGGGTTATTAAGCGAGCAAGAATGCCAAAGAGTACAAAAATTGCTTGTGAAATTTAAATTACCCATATCTTATAAAATTTCAAATATAGAAGAGTTTTATAATGCCTTTTTCTTAGATAAAAAAACACATTTTCAAAAGATTAATTTTGTTTTAGCTTGTGGTTTAGGAAAAGCTTGTATAAAAAATGATATATCTAAAGAAGATATTTTACACACTTTAGAGGTGTTTGCATGAAAAAAATTATATTGATTTTGCTCTTATCCTTTACATTACTTTTAGCGCAAGATGATATAGAGCATTTAGAACAAAAATTAAATGAATTACATAATAATTTAGCATATAATACTTGGATAATTAAATATAATAATTTTAACATTTACAGAAAAACTCAAGATGAAATTTTGGCTTTAGAAAAAGAAAGTTTAAAAGCTAATGAACGCAATAAAAGCATTATAGAAAGACAAATTTTAATTTTAAAAGAAAGACTAGAGCTTTTAAGTGAGTATAAAAGTGCAAATTTTTCTAAGATGGTTTTAGCACCTGAAGAAGTTGATAAAATAGATAAGCTAACTAATCCTTTAGCTATTATTTCAGCATACTCACATATAAAAAAATTAAGACGCGATAAAGAAGAATACATTAATCTCTTGAATAGTTTTAAGCAAACTTTAGATGAGCTTATAAAAGAAAATGTTTTAGTAGCTGAAATAGCTAAATTATCTTCTAATAAAGAGCATGATGAATATTTAAAAATATCCAATCAGATGGTTAGAGATTTTTCACAAACTCTGCGTTTTGGAGAAATTTCTTATTCTGTGTATGAGAAAAAAATTCAAGAAGAGATTGAAAAAACGACAGCTTCAATTAAAATTCAGGGTGTAAGAGCTTTCAATATAGTTTTGGCTATTGTTATAGTTGTAGCCATAGCATTTTTACTCAAATTTATAGCTAGAAAATATATAGGCGATAATGATCGCTTTTATACAGCAAATAAAATCATTAATTTTATTAATATCAATGTAATTGTTTTAATCTTGCTTTTTGGATATATTGAAAATATCAGCTATTTAGTGACCGTTCTTGGTTTTGCTTCTGCTGGTTTGGCTATTGCTATGAAAGATATGTTTATGTCTATGCTTGGTTGGTGTGTGATAGTTTTTGGTGGAAGTTTTAGAGTGGGCGATAGGGTGAGAGTTTTTCAAAACAATACACATTATATCGGCGATATAATTGATATTTCATTTTTAAGAATAACTTTGTATGAAGATATATCTTTACTAACTTATACAGATAATCGAAGAAGTGGTAGGATAATTTTCATACCAAATAACTTTATTTTTACCAATCTTATATCAAATTATACTCATCATGGGATGAAAACAATTTGGGATGGACTTGATATTACTTTAACTTTTGATTCAAATCATCAAAAAGCCTTAGATATAGTAGAAGAAATCGTTATAAAAGCTTCCAAAGGCTATACAAAAATTGCAAAAGAATCCATGAATAAATTAAGAAATGAATACAGCATTAGAAATCCTAAAGTAGAACCTAGGTTTTTTACATTTTTAGAAGGTTATGGTATGAGAATTTCTGCTTGGTATATGACAAATTCTTATGCGGCCTTGGTTTTAAGAAGTAATATAAGTAAAGAAATTATCAATGAATTTAATAAACATGATGATATAAAAATAGCCTATCCATCACAAAATTTATATATGGCAAAACATGAATTTATAGAAAATAAGGAAGATATTTGAAAAAAAAGGTATATTTTAAAACTTTTGGTTGTAGAACTAATATTTATGATACGCAATTATTAAAAACTTATATTAAAGATCATATTGTCACACAAAATGAACAAGAAGCTGATGTGATAGTGATAAATTCTTGCACGGTTACAAATGGTGCTGATAGTGGGCTTAGAAGTTATATTAATAGTGTAAAAAAAAATGGAGTTAAGGTTATACTTACAGGCTGTGGTGCTGTAAGCAAGGGAAAGGATTTTTTTAATAAAAAAGAAATTTTTGGAGTTTTAGGAGCTTCTAATAAAGATAAAATTAACGAGTTAATCTCACAGGATAAAGCCTTTTATGAGCTTGGAAATTTACGCTTTATTGATACAAAAATCGTAAGTAATTATGAAAATCACACTAAAGCTTTTGTAAAAATTCAAGAAGGATGTGACTTTGCTTGTAGTTATTGCATAATCCCAAGTGTTAGAGGTAAATCAAGAAGCATGCCAAGTGAGGAAATAATAAAACAAATCAAACTTTTGGCTCAAAATGGCTATAGTGAAGTAGTTTTAACGGGTACTAATATAGGAAGTTATGGTTTAAAAGATAAAACTACACTTGGAAAATTACTGCAAGAAATAGGCAAGATTAATGGTATAAAAAGAGTAAGACTTGGGAGTTTAGAACCTGCTCAAATTGATGAGAGTTTTAAAGAAATTTTAGATGAACCTTGGCTTGAAAAGCATTTGCATATTGCCCTGCAACACACTCATGAGAAAATGCTACGCATCATGCGTAGAAGATCACACACGCAAAATGATTTAGCATTGTTTAATGAGTTAAATCAAAAAGGTTTTGCTTTAGGAACAGACTTTATCGTGGCACATCCTGGGGAAAGTGAGTTGATATGGCAAGAAGCTTTAGAAAATTTCAAACAATTTAAACTCACACATATCCATGCTTTTATTTTCTCACCACGCGATGGAACGCATTCTGCTTCTATGAGTGAGCGAATTAATGGTGATATAGCCAAAGAAAGATTAAATATTTTAAAAGATATAGTCGCACAAAATAATTATGAGTTTAGAAAAAACCAAAAAAATATTTTAGAAATTTTAGTCGAGAGTAAAAAAGATGGTTTTTATGAAGGCTATGATCAATTTTTTAATAAAATCAAAATTACAAGCAAAGAAGATATTGCTAAACAATGGATAAGTATTGAAAAATATGAATGCAAAGAAGATTGTAACTATTTAAGGTTAGAGGATGAAAAATAAAAAGATTATCTTGGCTTCATTTTTATTGCTTTGTGTTTTTATATTGATTGCATTTTTAAAAAATCAACCAGATTATATTAGCAAGGCTGCTTATGAAGAGCTTTTAGAACAAAATTTAATCCAAAAGGCTATAGTAGAAAATAATGAAATATTATTAAAAAGCAAAGAAGGAAATTTTTTAATCGCTAAAGATGTAGTGGATTTAAATGCTTTGTGGCAAAAAATTCCTTTAGAATATGCTAAAGATTATGATTTGAGTGAGTTTTTTTTGATATTTATTTTACTTGCTTTTCTCATAAGCTTTTTACTCTTTCTTAATAAAAAAAACAAAGATAGGCAAAATTTACTTTCTTTAGAAAAAAATATTTTAGAAAAAAATGAACAAAATAACACCATACAAGATGTAGTAAGTGAAGTTAAATTTAAAGATGTAGCAGGGGTTGATGAGGCTAAGGTGGAGCTTTTGGAAATCGTTGATTTTTTAAAAAATCCTCAAAAATATAAAGATTTTGGCGTGAAAATGCCAAAAGGCGTTTTGCTAGTAGGTCCTCCTGGAGTAGGTAAAACCTTGATAGCAAAAGCAGTAGCAGGTGAAGCTAGGGTGCCATTTTTTTATCAAAGTGGGGCTAGTTTTGTAGAAATTTATGTAGGTATGGGTGCAAAAAGAGTTAGAGAACTTTTTTTAAAAGCTAAATCAAAAGCTCCAAGTATTATTTTTATAGATGAAATTGACGCAGTTGGTAAAAGTAGAGGGGATTTTTCCAATGTAGAAAGAGATAATACTCTAAATCAGCTTTTAACTCAAATGGATGGATTTGAAGATAATAGTGGTGTTATAGTGATGGCTGCTACAAATAAAATTGACCTTATGGATAAAGCGTTATTAAGATCAGGGCGTTTTGATAGAAGAATTTTTATATCTTTGCCTGATTTTAAAGATAGAATGCATATTTTGCAAAATTATATGAAAGAAAAAAAATCTAGTGTAGATTTAGAAAAAATTGCAAAAGCTAGTGTGGGTTTTAGCGGAGCAGCTTTAGAGACTTTAGTTAATGAAGCAGCTATTAATGCTATAAGAAGAAAATCAGATTTAATAGAAGAAAATGATTTTTTTGCAGTGCTTAATAAGGTTTTAATGGGTAAAAAAAAGATTTTCTCTCTAAGCGATAAAGAAAGAAAAATTCAAGCCACATACCAAGCAGCTAAAGCTTTGTGTGCTTTTTATTTTGATGTTAAATTTGAAAAAATTACCCTAATCGAAGATAGATTTAAAGAGTATGAAAATACCATCAAATCAAAATCAGAATTATTAAATAAAATAAAAGTTTTTCTAGCAGGCTCAGTTGCTATGGAGCTTATTTTTAATGAAAGCTATACTAATGCACAAAGTGATCTTTTAAAGGTTAAAGAATTGCTCGTTTTTATGGAAACTTTCGCTATGGCAAATGAGGGTTTATTACAAGAGCAAAAGCAAGAAGTGAAAGAATTTTTAGAATTAATGAAAGAAAAAGTAGTGAGATTAGCTAGTATTCTTTTAGAAAATGAAAAAATAGAAAAACAAGATATAGAAAAAATTATAATGGAGTGAAAATGGTAAAAATAGGAATTTTGGTACTTTCAGATAGAGCAAGTGGCGGAGTTTATGAGGATAAATCCGGAGTAGAGATAGAAAAAATTTTAGATTCTTATATAAAAAATGAAAAAAGTTTTTATTATGAGCTAATTCCTGATGAGTATGATTTAATTATAGAAAAATTAGCTTATTTGGCTGATGAAGTAAAATGTGATTTGATTTTTACCACAGGGGGTACGGGGCCTGCTTTGCGTGATGTGACACCAGAGGCAACACAAGCAGTGTGTGATAAAATACTTCCAGGTTTTGGGGAGTTAATGCGTGCAAAAAGCTTAGAATATGTACCAACGGCTATACTTTCAAGACAAAGTGCAGGTATAAAAGGAAAATCATTAATTATTAACTTACCGGGTAATCCAAAAGCTATAAGAGAATGTATTGAACCTATATTTCCTGCTATTCCTTATTGCGTAGATTTGATAGGTGGAGCTTATATTGAAAATAATGAAGAAGTAATTTCTGTGTTTAGACCAAAGAAAAAATAAGTCTAGTTAGACTTATTTTGAGGTTTCATAACCTTGTGATAAAAGTGCATTCATACCACCTTTTAAATCAGTAACTTCTATGCCATTTTGATTTAGCAAAGCAGAAGCTTTAGCACTTCTTGCTCCACTTCTACAAACTATAGCGATAGGTTTTTTGCTTGAAATCTTTTTAATTTCCTCAACGAAATTTTTATTCAAGCTTCCATCTTCATTATAAAAGCTAATTTTAATGGCATTTTTTATTGTGCCAGTTTGTGCCCATTCGCTAGGTTTTCTAATATCGATTACTTGATAATTTTCCAAAATATCCGCATTAATATCTATATTTTTAACTTCTGCTAAAACAAAACTAGCGCAAAGTGCTAAAGATAAAAATATTTTTTTCATAATCAACCTTCTTTTGTTGCTTCATAACCTTGTGATAAAAGCGCTACCATGCCACCATCTAAATTAGTACATTCTATACCTAGAGCATCTTCTATCATCACAGCAGTATGTTTGCTTCTTGAGCCTGTAGCACATACAAAGGCTATGTTTTTATTTTGATAATCTACTTTTTCTTTAAACTCTTGGATAAAGTTTTCATTCATAAAGCCATTATCATCGCAAAGTGCGATGAGTAAAGCTTCTTTTATAACCCCGCTTTTCCATTCGCTAGGAGTTCTTACATCTATAATGCAAAACTCGTGCAAAATATCTTTAGAAATAGCTATATTTTTCATTTTTCTAAAGCCTTAGAAACGATTTTACTTAAAGCATTGTTAAATTGGCTAGGGTTGTCTATACCCATACCTTCACTAAGCTTAGCCATATTTAAAAGAATATGTGCCATTTCATTAGCTAAAGTATCATTTTCTTTTAAGGCTTTTAAAATTTCATGATTAGGATTGATTTCAAGTATAGGTTTAACTTGCTGTTCTTGCCCCATTTGTTTAAGAATTTGTTGCATAGCAAAATCAGGTTTATTTTGATCATAAACAATACAACTTGGACTATTTGAAAGTCTTTGGCTAAGTTTTACCTCTTCAACTTCATCTTTTAAAACTTCTTTTATTTTGATGAGTAAGCTTGCAAATTCAGCCTTTTGTTCTTCGCTAGTTTCTTCACTAGCTAGATGGTTAATAGCGCTAAATTTTAAACCTTCAAATTCATTCATCATAGGCATAACTATGGTATCAATTTCCTCATCAAGTAATAAAACATTGATATTTTTTTGTTTATAGCTTTCAAGAAGCGGAGAATTTCTTAAAAGTTTTTCATTTTTTCCGCTAATATAAAAAATTTCATTTTGACCTTCAGCTAGGTTTTGTTTATACTCTTCAAGATCAATTAATTCTTCTTTATTTGAGTTTTTAAAATATAAAAGCTTAGCTATAGCGTCTTTATTTTCGCCAAAACCATATAAACCCTCTTTTAAAACTTTTCCAAAATTTTCATGGAATTTAAGATAATTTTCTTTATCTTTTTCTTTGAATTTTTTAAGTTCAGCTAGGATTTTTTTAACACTTGCTTCTTGAACGCTTTTTAAGATTTTATTTTCTTGTAAGATTTCACGACTAACATTAAGCGGTAAATCTTCTACATCAATAATCCCACGCACAAATCTTAGATAAGTTGGTAATAATTCTTTATCATCATCACTTATAAAAACTCTTTTAACATAAAGTTTTAAACCACTTTTATAATCTACTCTATAAAGATCAAATGGAGCTTGCGCAGGTATAAAGAATAAAGAATTGTACTCTATAGAACCTTCGGCTTTTGTGTGGATATAAAGCATAGGTTTGTTTGAATCATGGAAGTTTTGTTCATAAAATCTTTCATAATCCTCAGCTTTTAAACTTGCTTTATTTTGTCTCCATAAGGCACTTGCTGTATTAATTTGAGTGTTTTTTAATTCTTTTTTAGGTTCTTTTTCGCCTTCTTCTAGTGGTAAATATTCTTCTTTTTCCATGAAAATAGGAAATTGTATATGATTTGAATATTTTTCTACTATGCTTTCAATGCGGTATGAGTTTAAAAACTCTTCATCTTTTAAATGCAAGGTTATGCAAGTGCCTTGTTCATCTTTATTTGCATCTTCTATTTCATAGCCACTAGCATCAGAAGTCCAAAGATAAGCTTTATCATCTAATGCTTTTTTGCTTAAAACTTCTATTTTGGAAGCTACCATAAAAGCAGAGTAAAAACCTACACCAAATTGTCCTATAAGTTGAGAGTCTTTTTTGGCATCACCACTTAAGTTCTCTAAAAAGCTTTTTGTGCCACTTTTAGCAATGGTTCCAAGATGATTGATTAAATCGTCTTTATTCATACCTATACCATTATCACTTATAGTTAAGGTTTTTGCTTCTTGATTGAAATTAATTTGAATTTTTGGCTCAAATTTTAAATTTTTATAAGCATCATCACTCACGCTTAAATAACTAAGTTTATCAAGTGCATCACTTGCATTAGAAATAAGCTCTCTTAAAAAAATTTCTTTGTTAGAATACAAAGAATGAATCATAAGTTGTAAAAGTTGATTAACTTCAGTTTGAAATTGCATTTATATCTCCTTTATTTAAAAATTAAAAAACCAATCCATACTGCCAAAAGACAAAGGATAACATTTAAAATAATATTTATAAAAAAGTGAAAATAATCACCATTTTGCAAAAATAACAAATTTTCATAAGAAAAAGTTGAAAAAGTTGTAAAGGCACCCAAAAAACCAGTGCTAATTAAATTTTTAGTAAAAATATGCACACCTTTAGAATTTACATAAGAAAAAAATAAACCTATTAAAAATGATCCTATTATATTGACCATTAATGTCCCATAAGGAAAGTTATGAGGAATGATTTTATTAAAAAAGTTGCTAGTAAGCATTCTGGATATGGCCCCTAAAAAGCCTCCAAAACCTACAGCTAAAATCGTACCAATCAAGCTTGTGACCTTTCGCTATCTAAGATTGTTTGCATTTTTTCTCTAGTTTGCTCAAGCCAATCATCTTTACTTGTATCAACAAGATCCAGAAATACCACTTTTAAAACACCACTATTTGCGCTAAAATTTTGGGTATCTAAAATTTTAGCTGAATCAACAATTACCACAGGCTGGACTTTTAACTTAAGCTTTTCACTTAAAATTTTAGCTCCGACTTTAAATTTTAAAAGTTTTTGTGTTTTAGATCTTGTGCCTTCTGGAAAAATGGCTAAAATTCTATCCTCGTTTAATCTTTCTTTGGCTTCTTTTAAAAGCTTTACTAGGCCTTTTGGACTTCTATCTATACAAATAATTTTTGGTTTTTTAATCAAAGTTTTAAAAACAGGGAGTTCGCCTAGTTCTTTTTTAGCTATCCAAGATATATTTTTTGGGCATAAATCTTCCAAAATAACTATATCTAGCAAGCTTTGATGATTGATTAAAAGCAAATTAGCTTGAGGGTGTATAGAACCTTGGGTTTGAATTTTATAGTTTATTACATATTTTTGCAGTTTTGACCATACTTTTCTGATTTTCCAAATTTTTTCTTGCGATTGCAATAATAAAAAGGCAATACATAAAAATATAATAGATAAAATAAATTCTACCCAAAATATTAAAGCTTTAAATCTTTGATAAATCTTCACTTTTCACCCAGCCTATTTTTCCATTATTAAATAAAATTTTTCTGTATTCATCTCTTGAATCTAACACTTCTACTTCTTGTTTGTATTTCCCAGAATAAAAATGAGTTGAGTTTAGAGTTGGTAAAATTTGTACTTTACTTTCAGCTTTTAATATAGCTTTATATATGTTATTTTGAGCTAAAAAACTTGCTATTAGAGCCAAAATTGCCAAACCTAAAGCTGTGTAGCTTTTTTTAAATACAAACCATAAAGCGAAAATACCACACAAGCTCCATAAAAAAACTTGTTTGTAAAAATTAAAATCATTAGTTTTTGGATTTAAATCACTTTGTGTACTTATACTGTCTTCTTTAAGTTCTATTTTTAAGGAAAAATCTTTTAATTCTTTAGAATTTAAATTAAAATAAGAAAAATCAAAACGCGTTTTACTTTTATCTAAAATAGCATAATAAAATCCACTTTGTTTTTCAAAATCGCCTTTAATAGCCTCTACACCTTGTTTTTGGATATCTTTTATGTTAAAACTTGCTAGATTTGTGTTTTCTCCTGCAAGTTCTATAAATAAAATTATACTATCATTATCAAAACTACTCGCTTTTACTTGTTTAACTTCCAAATTGCTTGCAACTATATGTGAGTATTTATTAGAAGGAGCATCGATTTTTTTAAGTTTAATGGGCTTTATAATTAATGATGAGCTTTGAAAAATATGATCATTTCTGCTTAATGAAACGATGATTTTGTTTAAACTAGCATTTAAACTTTTAGCTTCAAACCATAATTTTGTATGATATGAATTAGCCTTTTGTTCCCAAATAGGATTAGGATTGATCCAAAGCATATCATCACTTTTTTCAAAACTCACATTTAAATCAAAACTCACATTAGTTGTGGTAATAACCTCAAGATCTATAGTAAAAGCTTCATCTATGAAAGCTTCATCAGTGTATTCTTTTGCGTTTAATACTAAAGAACCTTGAGGGATGAAATTTTCATCATCGATTTTACTTTCATAATTACTCTCATCACTTGGAGCGATGGTTTGATAAATTTGCTTAGCTTGATCATCTAATTGATTGTAATTTTTTTCTAAAGTGTTATAATCTTCAAAAACACTATTTTCTTGAGCATATAAGTTAAAAGTTAGTAAAAAAAGACAAAAAAATTTGAAGGTTTTTAGCAATTTAAAAATCCTTCAAACATTTTAAGTCCTACTTTTGATCCAAGAATATCATCGCACATTCTTTCAGGATGTGGCATTAATCCAAAGACTTTTTTATTTTCATCACAAATTCCTGCTATATCGTTTAAAGAGCCATTTGGATTGTTGATATATCTTAGTAAGATCATATCTTTATCTTCTAGCATTTTAATACCATCTTCGCTATTAAAATAATTTCCTTCTCCATGGGCAATAGGTAATTCTATGATATCATTTTTTTGAAAATTTTTCAAAAAAGCATTATTATTTGATACTACTTGCAATGCTTGCATTTTAGAAATAAAACTTAAACTATTGTTATGTTTCATAGCTCCTTTTAAAAGTCCAAGTTCTAATAAAATTTGAAAGCCGTTACATATGCCTAGAACATATCCACCTTTTTGAACATGCTCTTTAAGTGTTTTTATAGCAGGAGCAAGTTTTGCAATAGCAGCACATCTTAAATAATCTCCATAAGAAAAACCTCCAGGTAATACGATTAAATCTGCACTAAAATCTTGTCTTTCATGCCAAATGATTTCAGTTTTTACCCCTAATTTTTCAAAGGCATAAGCTGTATCAAACTCACAATTAGTTCCAGGAAAACGAATAATAGCTACTTTCATAATATTATCTCATAATCTTCTATCACAGTATTTGCAAGTAATTCTTTACACATTAAATCAACTTGTTTAAAAGCTTCTTCTTTATCATCACAAGCTATATCAAAACTAATTTGTTTTGAGGTTTTAACATTTGCAATATTATTAAAATCCAAAGAATGCAAAGCCTTTTCTATGGCTTTGCCTTGAGGATCTAAAACCCCATTTTTAAGTGTGATATTTATAGTTACTTTCATTATTTTTCCTAATTTAAAATTCTTTTTAAGACTTCTTCATAGGCCATTTTTACATTACCTAAGTCTTGTCTAAAGCGATCTTTATCTAATTTTTCATTAGTTTTGCTATCCCAAAATCTACAGCTATCAGGACTAATTTCATCAGCTAAGATCATATTTCCTTCATTATCAATACCAAATTCTAATTTAAAGTCAATCAATCTTAAACCTTTAGATTCAAAGAATTTTACTAGAATAGAATTGATATGTCTTGCGGTATTTTTGATTAATTCTAAATCTTTTTCACTTTTTACTAGATTTAAAATCAAACAATGCTCATCATTGATGATAGGATCACCTAAATCATCATTTTTATAACAAAACTCAACTACAGCAAAAGGTAAAATCGTGCCTTCTTTAATGCCTAATCTTTTTGTTAAAGATCCTGTAGCTACATTTCTAGTAATAACTTCAATGGGTATAATATTACATTTTTTAACAATTTGTTCTTTTTCGCTGATGGTTTCTACTAGATGGGTTTTAATGCCTTCTTTTTCTAAGAGATGAAAAATTTCAGTACTAATTTTACAATTTAATGCACCTTTTCCTGCTTCATTACCCTTTTTTTCTGCATTAAAAGCTGTTAAATCATCTTTAAATTCTGTGATGAGCAAATTCTCATCATCAGTTTTAAACATTTTTTTACCTTTTCCTTCATATAAAAGATCTAATTTCATAGCCATTTTACTCTCCTTTTGTAATGTTTAAAATTTTAATCGCATCTATTGCGGTTTTTAGTTGTATGTCATTATTAATTTGTTCTTTGGTAATGATATTTTTATCTTCTTTGTTGTCTTTTTTCTTTTCTTGATGTCCGATTTTATCTAGTTCAGCTTGTAAGTGTTTTTTAAGATCACTTTCTTTGATCTCAAAGCCGTGATTTTCTTCTTTACTTACTTTTCCTGGAAATACTTCTATATCAGGATTAACTCCAACAGCTTGTATAGTTCTACCACTTGGTAAATAATATTTTGCTATAGTAAGTCTCAAGCCTTCTTTACCTTTTTCATCCATAGGTAATATAAGTTGCACACTACCTTTTCCAAAGGTTTTTTCTCCTATGATAATAGCGCGTTTAAAATCCTGCAAAGCCCCACTTACAATCTCGCTCGCACTTGCACTGCCACCATTTACAAGCACTACTAAAGGTGCATTAGTGATTTTTTTACTAGGATTTGCTTTAAATTCTACATTCTCGCTTTCAATTTTACCTTTTTGTGAAACGATTACTCCTTTATCTACAAAAAGATTTACCAAACCCACTGCTTGATTTAAAATACCACCTGGATTGGTTCTAAGATCTAGTATAATTCCTTTTGTATCAGAATGTTTTTTGATCGCTTTACTAGCTTCATCTACAACATTTTTATCAAAATTAGTCACTCTTAAATAAAGTAAATTTTCATTTTCAATTAATTTTGTATAAACACTATCTACTTTTATGATATCTCTTTTTAAATTTACATCAAATGGCTTTGCATCGCCTTTTCTATAAATAGTTAGAGTAACCTTTGTTTTAGGCTCTCCACGCATTTTAGAAACAGCTTCATTTAAAGTCATACCTAAAGTTGATTCGTTATTAATTCTTAAGATAATATCATCAGTTTTAATACCTGCTTTATCCGCTGGACTTCCTTCTATAGGAGCTACAACACTAATTGCTCCATCTTTTTGGGTAATAGTAAAGCCAAGTCCACCAAATTCCCCATTAGTTTGCTCTTTAAGCTCTTTATAACCTTTTTCATCTAAGAAGGAAGAGTGGGCATCTAAATTTGTAAGTAAACCTGCTATGGATTTATCAACCAAATCTGTATAATTAACATCATCAACATAATATTGTTCTATGATAGACATAGTTCTTGTAAGTTTAGATAAAGCTTCTATTTTCTTTTCTGCTTCGCTAGGAGCGGGATTTTTAGCTTGCAAGTTAGTAAAAATAAAAGAAGCGGTTATTAAACTACAAATGCTAGCTGCGATAATAAGATTTCTTTTTGTCTTCAAAGGAAAAACTCCAAAATAAATATGAATTCATAAAATAATTATCTAATTTTAGTTATTTTTGCTTAAAAAATCGTAAATAAAGTAAATATTTTTATGATATTAGCGTGTATATATAAAAAATTATTTATAAATATAACTAAATAAACTTGACAATAATAGACTAAAGTTATATAATACACTTCATATAAAAGTAAAAAGGAGTAAAAATGGCAAATATACAAGATTTTTTAACAGATTCTATGCTTTCAAATATAGAAAGTGCAATTTCTTTGGCCATTCATTCTAAGAATAGCGAAATAAAACCTTTGCATTTATTATGGGCTTTAAGTGTTGATAGCTCCAGTTTGCTTAATCAAGTTTTTAATAAATTAAATGTTTCTAAAGAGGCATTTGAGTTAGAAGTAAAAAGTAAAATTTCATCTTTTCCTACTAGCTCAAATGTAAATAAAGACAATATTAAATTTTCAAATGAATTTATTAATTCTTTAGAAAAAGCAAAAGGCTTGGCTTTAGAAAATAAAGATAGTTATTTAGCTGTGGATATGTGGCTTGTTTCAGAAAGTGCTAGCGGGGTTATTAAGGAACTTTTGTCTAAATTTGTAGATTTAAATGAGTTTAAAAAAGAATTGGAATTTATTAGAGCAGGAGCTAAAATAGAAACTAAAACAAGTGATGAAACACTTGATTCTTTATCTAAATTTGGTATTGATTTGACTATGAAAGCTAAAAACAATGAGCTTGATCCTGTTATAGGTAGGGAAGAAGAAATTCAAAGATTAATGCAAATTTTAATCAGAAAAACTAAAAATAATCCTATTTTATTAGGTGAGCCAGGGGTAGGAAAAACTGCTGTGGTGGAAGCTTTAGCACAAAGGATAGTAAAAAAAGATGTTCCTACTTCATTGCAAAATAAAAAAGTTATAGCTTTAGATATGAGTGCTTTAATAGCAGGGGCAAAATACAGAGGTGAATTTGAAGATAGATTAAAAGCAGTTGTAAATGAAGTAATAAAACATAAGAATGTAATTTTATTTATAGATGAAATTCACACCATTGTAGGTGCAGGTGCAAATGAAGGGAGCATGGATGCAGCAAATATTTTAAAACCTGCTTTAGCAAGAGGTGAGCTTCATACTATAGGTGCTACAACCTTAAAAGAATATAGAAAATATTTTGAAAAAGATGCAGCTTTACAAAGAAGATTTCAGCCTGTAAATGTAGCTGAACCTAGTGTAAATGAAGCTTTGGCTATGCTTAGAGGTATAAAAGAAAAATTAGAAATTCATCATAATGTAACTATCAATGATAGTGCTTTAGTGGCAGCTGCAAAGCTATCTAAGCGTTATATAGCTAATAGATTTTTACCTGATAAAGCGATTGATTTAATTGATGAGGCTGCAGCGGAATTAAAAATGCAAATAGAAAGTGAGCCAAATTCTTTAAGAAAGGTTAGAAAGCAAATTGAAAGTTTGGAAGTAGAAAATGAAGCTTTAAAAATGGAAGAAAATGAAGCTAATGAAAAAAGATTGGAAGAGATTAAAAAAGAATTAGCAAATTTAAAAGAAGAGCAAATCAAACTTAATGCTAAATTTGAAAATGAAAAAGCAGTATTTAATGGCATAAGTGCAAAGAAAAAAGAAATCGATACTTTAAAAAATGAAGCTATTTTGGCTAAAAATAAAGGAGATTTCCAAAAGGCTGCTGAAATAGAATATGGCAAAATTTTAGAGTGTGAAAAAGAGGTTTTAAATTTAGAAGAAAAATGGAAACAAATGACCCAAGAAGGAGTTTTGCTTAAAAATCAAGTAGATGAGGATTTAGTAGCTGGTATTTTAAGTAAATGGACAGGCATTAGTGTGCAAAAAATGCTCACTTCTGAAAAACAAAAATATTTACATATTCAAGAGTATTTACAAGAAAGCGTCATAGGGCAAGATGAGGCTTTGAGTGCTTTAGCTAAAGCTATTAAGCGTAACAAAGCAGGGTTAAATCAAGCAACTAAGCCTATAGGAAGCTTTTTATTTTTAGGGCCAACTGGAGTAGGTAAAACAGAAAGTGCGAAGGCTTTGGCTAAATTTTTATTTGATGATGAAAAAGCTATGGTGCGTTTTGATATGAGTGAATTTATGGAAAAACACAGTGTATCAAGACTTTTAGGTGCACCTCCAGGATATATAGGGCATGAAGAAGGTGGGGAATTAACTGAAGCTGTTAGAAGAAAGCCTTATAGTGTGATTTTATTTGATGAAGTAGAAAAAGCCCATAAAGATGTATTTAATATACTTTTGGGAATTTTAGATGATGGTAGGGCTACAGATAGTAAAGGCGTAACGGTCGATTTTACTAATACTATCATTATCTTAACTTCTAATATAGGTGCAAAATTTATTATGGAGTTAAAGGGCGAAGAAAGAGAAAAAGCTATCAAAGAAGCTCTTAGAAGCTTTTTTAGACCTGAGTTTTTAAATCGTTTGGATGATATTATTACTTTTAATCCTTTGGGAGAAAGTGAAGCTGAAAAAATAGTTAAATTGCTTTTTAATACCTTGCAAAAAAGTCTTGAAAATAGAGGTATTAAAGCAAGCTTGAGTGATAATGCTGCTAGGTTAATAGCAAAGGTTGGTTTTGATGTGGATTTTGGTGCAAGACCATTAAAAAGAGCTTTATATGACATGGTAGAAGATAAATTAAGTGATATGATATTATCGGATGAATTAAATGAAAATGATGAGATTATTATAGATTCTAAAGATGATGAAATCATCATTGTTAAACAATAAGCAAGTGTAATACTTGCTTATTTAGAGTAAAATTATCTTAATAATACTAAATTGTAAATACTTCGTATATTTGATTAAAAAATTATCATTTTTTATCTATTCTTAACAATAAATATTTTAAAATCTTTAATGATATTTCTATAATTTAAGGAACAACAAATGAGTGATTTAGATATTTTTAATCGCCGTTTAGACGCATTAGAAAAACTTCCTCTTTTGAAAAATGAGATTTCTATCTCTAAAGCCTTAGAGCAATCAGGTTTTTCAAGAAGAGATTTTATGAAATGGGCTAGTGCTATGACTGCATTTTTAGCATTACCTGCTAGCTTTACTCCAGTAGTTGCAAGAGCTGCTGAGCTTAGTGATAGACTTCCAGTGATTTGGCTTCATATGGCTGAATGTACAGGATGTTCTGAAAGTTTGTTAAGAAGTGATGCTCCTACTATTGATAGTTTGATTTTTGATCATATTTCTTTAGAATATCATGAAACTATAATGGGTGCTGCGGGTTGGCAAGCTGAACATAATCTTGAAGCTGCTATGGAAAAATACAAAGGTAGATATATCTTAATGGTAGAAGGTGGTATACCAACAGGTGCTACAGAAAACTTTTTAACTATAGGACCACATGGAAAAACAGGAAGACAATTAGCAGAACAAGCCTGTAATGATGCTTTAGCTATTTTTGCTATAGGTACTTGTTCAGCTTTTGGTGGTATCCAAGCTGCTAGACCTAATCCAAGCAATGCTGTAAGCTTAAGTAAAGTAACAAATAAAACAGTTATCAATGTACCAGGTTGTCCTCCAAGTGAAAAAAATATTATAGGTAATGTGATTCATTACATATTGTATCAAACATTGCCAGCACTTGATGCCTACAATAGACCAAAATGGGCTTATGGGTTAAGAATTCATGATCTTTGTGAAAGAAGAGGACGCTTTGATGCGGGTGAATTTGTGCAACAATTTGGTGATGAGGGAGCAAAAAAAGGATATTGTCTTTATAAAGTAGGTTGTAAAGGCCCTTATACTTTTAATAATTGCTCAAGAGAGAGATTTAATCAACATACTTCATGGCCAATCCAAGCAGGACATGGTTGTATAGGCTGTTCTGAACCTGATTTTTGGGATACTATGGGACCTTTTGAAGAAGTGATGGCAGGAAGATTATTTGATACTGTTTATGGCTTGGGTGCTGATAGCATTTCAGATAAAATTGGTATAGGTGTGCTTTGTGTAACAGGCGTAGCTGTTGCTGCGCATGCTGTAATTGCTTCATTAGAAAAAAATAAGGATTAAAAATGTCAAAAAGAATTATTATAGATCCACTTACTAGAATAGAAGGACATTTAAGAGTTGAAGTAGTGGTTGATGAAAATAATGTCATTAAAGAAGCATATTCAGGATCGACTTTATGGAGAGGGATTGAAACTATTGTAAAAGGTCGTGATCCAAGAGATGCAGGCTTTTTAACTCAAAGAATTTGTGGTGTTTGTACTTTTTCACATTATAGAGCAGGGATTATCGCAGTAGAAAATGCTTTAGGTATTACTCCGCCACTAAATGCAGTTTTAACTAGAACTTTAATGAATGCAGCTTTATACATGCATGATCATCCTGTACATTTTTATCAACTTCATGGTCTTGATTTTGTTGATGTTGTAAGTGCTTTAAGTGCTGATGTAAAAAAAGCAAGTGATGAAGCATTTAAATATACTGATATGCCTTATGCAACAGGTGCAGATAAGCTTTTAGAAGTTCAGCAAAGACTAAAAATCTTTGTAGATAAAGGAAATCTTGGACCATTTGCAAATGCTTATTATGGACATGCGACTTATCGCTTTACTCCTGAGCAAAACCTTATTGCACTTTCGCATTATTTAGAATGTTTAAGAATTCAAAGAACAATAGCTCAAGCTATGGCGATTTTTGGTGCTAAAAATCCTCATCCACAAAGTTTAACAGTAGGTGGTGTAACTTGTGTTATGGATCTTTTAAACCCATCAAGAATGGCTGAATATATGACTAAATTCCAAGAAGTAGCTGATTTTATTAATCGTGCTTATTATCCGGATTTAATCATGGCAGCTAAAGCTTACTCTAAAGAAGCAAGTGTATTAAATGATGTAGGGGTAAATAACTTCTATACTGAGAGAGAATTCCAAATTTCAAGTGATGAGTGGTTGTTTGAAGGTGGTATTATTAGAAATGGTGATTTGAGTAAGGTTGAAGAAGTAGATGAAGCTAAAATCACCGAAGAAGCTACAAGATCATGGTATGCAGACAATGAAGCTTTACATCCTTATGATGGTAAAACTAATCCAAACTATACAGGCTTAATTGATGGTGAAAGCATCGATGATAAAGGCAATATAGTTCATAGTAAGGTATTTGATATTAAAGGCAAATATAGCTGGATTAAAGCTCCAAGATATGAAAATTTACCTATGCAAGTTGGACCATTAGCAAATATTTTAGTAAATTATGCTAAGGGTAATAAAATTGTAGTAGAAGCAGTTGATTCTTTCTTAAAAGCTACGAATTTACCAGTTCAAGCACTTATGAGCACTTTAGGAAGAACAGGTGCTAGAGCAATTGAAGCTAAAATTATTGCTGATCATGGCTTGAAAGCATTTAATTCTTTGGTTGAAAATTTAAAAACAGATGAAAGCACTTGTACTACTTATGTAATTGATAAAAACAAAGAATACAAAGGTAGATTTATGGGAAGTGCACCTCGTGGTGCGTTAAGCCATTGGTGTAGGATTAAAAATGGTGTAATTGAAAATTGGCAAGCAGTAGTTCCTTCTACTTGGAATGCAAGTCCAAAAGATGCAAATGGAGTAGGTGGTAGCTATGAACAATGTCTTATTGGTATGAAACTAGCTGATGTTAAACAGCCTTTAGAAGTAATAAGAGCTATTCACTCTTATGATCCTTGTATAGCATGTGCAGTACATGTAATGGATACTAAAGGTAATAATCTTAGCGAGTATAAAGTTAATGTAAATTTATAAGGAAAGGACTTTAGTATGGATTCTAAACATTCCTTAAAATCAAACAGAAAGGCTGAATACGAATTTAGTATCGGTCTTCGTTTTACACATTGGTTAAGAGCGGTTGCAATCGTGATTTTAGTGGGAACTGGATATTATATTTCTTATGTATTTCAAGCTCCTTCTATTTCATCTGAACCGACTTTATTTATGCAGGCAAAATACCGCATGGTGCACCAAATTTTTGGTTTTATCTTAATAGCTTGTGTGATTTTTAAAACATATTTGTTCTTTTTTGATTCAAAAAGTGATGGCGAGAGAAAGAGTATAAAAGATATTTTTAATGTAAAATTATGGATAGAGCAGATTAAATTTTACATTTTCCTAGGAAAGCACCCGCATTTACAAGGTGTATATAATCCTTTGCAATTTGTAACTTACCTTTTCTTTTATCTTGTTATGTTTGGGCTTATTTTAACAGGTCTAATCCTTTATATGCATGTATATCATGAAGGCTTGGGTGGATTTTTATATAATATCTTAAGACCTATTGAGGTAATGTTGGGTGGATTGGCTGATGTTAGAACCTATCATAGAATTTTAATGTGGGTTGTGTTGATTTTTGTTCCAGTGCATATTTATATGGCTGTATTTAACTCAGTTAAAGGTAAAGATGGTGCTTTAGATGCTATCTTTAGCGGTTATAAATTTGTAAGAGAAAATCGTTGAAACTTCTAGTTTTAGGTATTGGTAATATTATGTTTGCAGATGAGGGCTTAGGCGTTCATCTTTGCAAACTTTTAGAAAAAAATTATAAGTTTTATCATGAAAAAGACTCGGTGAGTTTTGTAGATGGTGGAACTTTGGCTTTACAACTTAGCTATATTATAGCCGAATATGATGAAATGATTGTGATTGATTGTATTGCAGCAGATGATGCTAAGATCGGAGATATTTTCTTCTTTCCTTATGATGCAATGCCAAAAAAAGTTAATTGGAGTGGTAGTGCGCATGAGGTTGAAATGCTTCAAACTTTACAATACATGGAACTTATGGGAGATTTACCTAAAACTCAAATTTTAGCTTGCGTGCCAAAGCGTATAGAGCCATTGAGTTTTGAACTTTCAAAAGAAGTCTTAAATGCTTTAGAAAAAATGGAGAAAATTTTACTTGATTTTTTAGAGAAAAAAGGCTTTACTTACAAGAGAGTTGCTAATTATAATATACAAGAGCTTGCTTTAAATTCTTATAAAAGCTAAGCAAAAAAGCTTAGCTTAAATTCTAATCATCAAATTTTTGTCCTAAGAAATTTCCATTTACATCAGTATAAATTTCCATCATATTATTAAGTTTAAATTTATAACCTTGAATTTCTTTTTCAACTTTAATTATACTTGCATTTGGGTGCATTTTTTTAATTGTTGCTAAAACATTTGGACTTAAAAAAGAAGTATCAATTGGTCTGTATTTTGCATCGATTTCTTTCCAATCTCCATTGATAAAAAACTCAAGCTCAGTTCCATTGTCTAAATAAACATCAAAGCTATCAATATCTTGTTTAACTAAAGCAATGTTTGAACCTGTAAAATGTTTTTGTATGAAATTTTTAGAATTTGCTGGTAAAGCATTAACTCCTACAATCATATCTTGTGCAAAAACAAAACCTGCAGTAACTAATGTTGCTAAAGCTATTTTTAATTTCATTTTTTATCCTTTATGTTGAATTATTTATGAAATCATATTGCTATTGAGTGAATTTTGTGTGAACTTAAAAGAAATAGCAAGTATTTAATTGTATAATGATAAAAAAGTTTTTTAAAAGGATAAATAATGTATAGGTTTGCACCATCGCCTACTGGAGATATGCATATTGGAAATTTAAGAGCAGCTTTATTTAATTATATTAAAGCAAGACAAGAAAATTCTGATTTTATTTTGCGTATTGAAGATACGGATAATGCTAGAAATATAGCTGGAAAAGAAGAAGAAATAAAAGCTATTTTAAAAGAATTTGGTATAACTTGGCAGCATTATTATGTACAAAGTGAGAATTTGAAATTTCATCGTCAAATGGCTTTAAAGCTAGTAAGTGAAAAAAAAGCTTTTGCTTGTTTTTGCACTGAGGATGAATTAGCTCATAAAAAAGAACTAGCTAAAAGTAAAAATCAAGCATATAGATACGATGGTACTTGTGAAAAACTTGCAGATATTGATGTATTAAATTGTGAAAAACCTTTCGTAATCCGTCTTAAAAAACCTCAATCGCAAATGAAATTTATAGACTATATTAAAGGTGAGATTAGTTTTAATCCTGAAGATATTGATAGTTTTGTAATTATGAGGGCTGATAAAACCCCAACTTATAATTTTGCTTGTGCGGTTGATGATATGCTAGAAGGTGTTACTTGTATTATAAGGGGCGAAGATCATGTTTCAAATACTCCTAAGCAAGAACATATTAGAGCAAGTTTGGGTTATGATAAAAGCATGACTTATGTACATTTGCCTATCATTTTAAATGAAGAAGGTGTTAAAATGAGCAAAAGAGAGGCTCATTCTAGTGTAAAATGGATGCTTGATAATGGATATTTAGCAAGTGCTATTGCAAATTATTTAATCCTTCTAGGTAATAAAACTCTAAAAGAGATTTTTACTTTAGAAGAAGCCATAGAATGGTTTGATTTGAAAAAAGTTTCAAAATCTCCTGCAAGATTTGATACTAAGCGTTTAATGCAAATTAACCGTGAGCATATAAAAATGCTTGATAATGATAAATTAAATTCTTTATTAAATTTAGGCAAAGATGTAGCTGAGCTTGCAAAATTTTATACTCAAGAAGCTAGCACGCTAAATGAGATAAGAGAAAAAATACAAGCAATTTTTGCAGTTAAAAATTATAATGAATTTGAAAAAGAATGTAAGTTGATTAAAGAAGTTTTAAAAGATTTAGATCTACCTCAAGAATATGATGAGTTTAAAAAGATTTTGATGGAAAAAACAAATTTAAAAGGTAAAAATTTCTTTATGCCTTTGCGTTTGGTATTAACAGGAGTTACTCACGGACCTGAAATGAGTGAAATTTATACTCTAATCAAGCCTTTTGTTAAAGAAATTATAAAGGAGTAAAATGGGAGTTGGAACAAGTTTGATTGTATCTTTGGTGCAAATTTTTTCTTTAGTTATTGAAATTTATGTATGGATTATAATCATTGCAGCATTGATTTCTTGGGTAAGGCCTGATCCATATAATCCTATAGTGCAAATTTTATATCGTTTAACTAATCCTGCTTATGCTTTTGTAAGAAGGTTTATTCCTACTACTATAGGGAGTATTGATTTAGCACCTTTGATTATTATTTTAGGATTAAAATTTATCCAAATATTTTTATCAAATTTAATTTTAGGAAGTTTATAAGTGTTGAAAAAAAGTGTAGTGTTACTTTTAGCTGGAGTTGTTTTTGCAAATAGTGCAATGTATTCTTATAAAGAATTAGAGCAAAGACCAAATTCTTTAGCTAAGGATTATTATTTATATCGTTTATTAGAAAAAAATGAATTTAAAAAAGAAGAAGTTGAAGGTTTAAAAGAACATATTTATCGTTATGCAGGGCGTATTAAAAATGCCATTGAAGCCATTATTCCGCCTTTGGGGTATAATAAAGAATATGAAGCTTGTTATAAATTTAATACGCAAAATATCTTAGATGCTAATGCTACTTGTCAGCTTATAAGATTAAATAGTTTAACTTTTATACAAGATCTTAATGCTTCAGTGCGTAATGAGATGAAAAAAAATATCCCACAGGATAATCCAAATTTAACAAAACTTTTAGAAGCTTTTGATGCTAAAGATCCTCTAAGTTATGCGGTTTTAAATTATGATAGTGCTAATTTTTATAAAATCTATAATTTCTTAAAAGATAAAAAAGATTTTTTCTTAGAAAAAGATTTTGTAAATGAATTAGCTAAAGAAAAAGAATTTACAAATTTTGTAAAAGAAATTATCATTAAGAAAAAAAGTCCATTGATAAGAAAATCTCTAGTCAATGTAGATGCAAATTTAACTTTTCAAGATAATGCTTTTTATCTAGGTGTAAATGCTATTTTAGAAAATGACGATAAAAAAGCATTGGAATTTTTTCAAGTAGCAAAAGATACTTTTAAAAGCAAACCTTTAGTAGATAATGCAAATTTTTGGCTATATTTGATCACTCAAGATAAAAAGTACATTGATGAGCTTGCTCAAAGTGATTCTTTAAATATTTATAGTCTTTATGCAAGAGAGTTAAAAGGCTTGCCTTTACCTAAAATAGAAGAATTAAAGCCAAAAAAACAAAAAAATGATTTTGATATGAAAGATCCTTTTGCTTGGCAAAAGCTCGCAAAAGAAATTGCAAAAGGCACTCCTAATGAGCTAGAAAAACTTGCAAAAGATTTTTATACCAAGGAAAATATCGCTATTTATGCCTATATTAAAGAAAGGGCCGAAGGTTTTAAAAAACATTATTTTATTATGCCTTATTTTGAATATTTAAAAGATTATTCCACGCAAAGAAAAGCTATGATTTTAGCTTTAGCTAGACAAGAAAGTCGTTTTATACCAACAGCCATTTCAACTTCTTATGCTTTGGGTATTATGCAATTTATCCCATTTTTAGCTAATCATATAGGCAATAAAGAACTGCAAATTCCAAATTTTGATCAAGACATGCTTTTTGAACCAAAAACAGCTTATACTTTTGCAAATCATCATTTAGATTATTTAGAATCTAAACTTAATTCCCCGGTTTTTGTGGCTTATGCTTATAATGGAGGTATAGGATTTACCACTAGAATGCTCAAAAGAGAAGATATGTTTAGAGCGGGAAAATATGAGCCATTTTTATCAATGGAGCTTGTTCCTTATGCAGAAAGCAGGGTATATGCTAAGAAAGTTTTAGCTAATTATGTTGTTTATTTGCATCTTCTGAACGATAATACACCGATTTCGAAATTTTTTGAAACTTTAGCTCAAAACACTGATTCTCAAAACACAAATCAAGTTTTAAAATAGGTTTTTGCACTAATTCATTAAGAGTGATTTTGTAATAACTTGCATAATCACTCTTAATGATATATTTAAATAATTTATCATTTTGATCTAAGGTCTTTATATTAGTTTTTTCTCCATCTATGAGTATTGAAATTTGCTCTTGTTTGATGTTGATATTTGGCAAAAAACTAAGTACAAAAACTTCTTTTTGACTTTTTTCATCTAATACAGGGTTTAAATAGCTCAATAAAGCAACTACTCTATTATCTTTATAATTAAAATTAATTTTTTGTGCATACATTAGAGTTTGGCTTTTTAAATTAATTTCACTTTGCTCTTGGGTTTTATTAGAGCATGCGGTAAAAATAAGTGTTAAAAAAATAATCATATAAACTTTTTTCATATTTTTGTTCCTAATTTTTTTTATAATTATAAGCTTTTAACTTTTAAAAAGATATAATTTCATTTATTTTATTTGATTTAAGGAAGTTATGAAAAGATTAGCAATGGCTTTTAGCGGGCCTTCCAATTCAGGTAAAACGACTTTGATTACTCAAGTTGCTAAGTATTTTATGGAGCAAAATTATAAAGTATGCATTATAAAACATGATCCAAAAGATAAAGCAAGCTTTGATATAGCAAAAAAAGATAGTTTTAAATTTTTTCAAAGTGGTGCTGATGTAATGGTTTTAAGTCCCACAAGGACAACTTTATTTACACATTCTCCAAGTACTTTAGATGAAGCTATTTCTAAACTAGGAGAATTTGATTTTTTATTTGTAGAGGGCTTAAAAACCTTAGATATGCCAAGAATTAGTGTTTTTTGCAAAGAAGTAGATGAGAGCTATTTTGCTTATTCTAAGGCTATTGCAAGCTATGATAAAATTGAAAATGAAAATTTAACTTGGCTTTATTTGGATGATTTAGAAAGTATTTGTGATTTTATATTAAAAAATTCAAAAAAAGTATAGAGGTAAAATATGCAAGAATTAATTGACGATATACAAAAAGCAGTGATTGAAATTTCAAAAGAACTTAGATATTTAAAAGATTTTGATTATACCACTTCTCAAAATGCCACAGGAGATAATCAATTAAAACTTGATGTGAAAAGCGATGAGATTATCACTAGAATTTTAAAGCAAAGCAAAGGTTTAAAAAGCTTAATTAGCGAGGAAAAACAAGAGCAATTATTAATCAATGAAAATGAAAAATATGTTGTTGCTTATGATCCTTTAGATGGTTCTTCTTTAGTAGATGTGAATTTTGCTATAGGTTCTATTTTTGCTATTTATGAGCAAAAGGCTAGTGCAAAAAATCTAAAAGCAGCAATTTATGCTATTTATGGCGTGCGTTTAGAGCTTATAGTGTGTATAGACACTCCTAAGCTTTATAGATTAAATGAAAAAGATGAATTTGTTTTTGTTAAGGATTTAAAATTAAATGAAAAAGGCAAATTAAATGCAAGCGGTGGGACGCAAAAAAATTGGTCAAATACTCATAGAGCCTTTATAAAAGCTTTATTTGATGAGGGTTATCGCTTGAGATATTCTGGTGCTATGGTGAGTGATTTGCACCAAATTTTACTCAAAGGTGGAGGGTTGTTTTCATATCCTGCAACAAGCGATGCACCAAATGGAAAATTAAGAGCATATTTTGAGGTGTTTCCTTTTGCTTTTATTTTTGAAAAAGCAGGAGGATTTTCTACCAATGGAGAAAATGATTCTTTACTTGATTTAGAATTTGAAAAAATTCATGCAAGTACGCCATGCTTTTTGGGTTCTAAATATGAAATTGAAAAACTAAAACAAGCTTATAAAGGTTTTTAATGGCTGAAGTTAAAGATGAATTTGAGTTGGCTTTAGAAGTTAAAAAAAATGAACTTCAAGCTTGTCAAAACGAAAAAAAAATAAAATCTTGTTTACCTTGCTCTATGATTTTTGAGTGCTCTTTAAGAAAAGAGTATATAGAAGCAGTTTATAAGAGTATGTCTAAAGGTAAAGAAGGTGGATTTGATTTTTAATAAAGGTTGAAAATGCGTTATATTACTACCCCGATATATTATGTAAATGATGTGGCTCATATTGGTCATTCTTACACTACGATTATAGCAGATACTTTGGCTAGATTTTATCGCTTACAAGGAGAAAAAACATTCTTTTTAACAGGCACAGATGAACATGGTCAAAAAATAGAGCAAGCTGCTAGCGTTAGAAATTTTACCCCTAAAGAATATGCAGATGAAATTAGTGCTAAGTTTAAAAAACTTTGGGATGAGTTTGAGATTTCTTATGATTATTTCATTAGAACTACGGATGAAAATCACAAATTAAGCGTTCAAAAAGCATTTAAAAAAATGTATGATAAAGGTGATATTTACAAAGGCACTTATGAAGGCTTTTATTGTGTTTCTTGTGAGAGTTATTTTACTCAAACTCAGCTTGTAAATGAGTGTCATTGTCCAGATTGTGGTAAGAAAACACAGCTTTTAAAAGAAGAAAGTTATTTTTTCAAGCTTTCTAAATATCAAGATCAAATTCTTAAATGGTACAAAGAAAAAGAGCCGATTTTACCTAAAAATAAGGCTAATGAGTTGATTTATTTTGTAGAAGGTGGCTTAAAAGATCTTTCCATTACAAGAACGAGTTTTGAATGGGGTATAAAGCTTCCAAAAGAATTAAATGATGAAAAACATGTGGTGTATGTTTGGCTTGATGCTTTGATGAATTATGTGAGTGCTTTGGGCTATGGACTTGATGATGAAAATATGGATCTTTGGCCTGCTCATATACACTTTGTAGGCAAAGATATTTTGCGTTTTCATGCAGTGTATTGGCCTGCGTTTTTGATGAGTTTAGAACTTCCTTTACCTAAATTTATAGCAGCACATGGTTGGTGGACTAAAGATGGTGAAAAAATGAGCAAATCTAAAGGCAATGTAGTAGCGCCTAAAGAAGTAGTAGATACTTTTGGTTTAGAAGCTTTTAGATATTTTTTACTCAGAGAAGTTCCTTTTGGTAATGATGGGGATTTTTCGCAAAAAGCATTAATCACTAGAATCAATGCAGAATTGAGCAATGAGCTTGGAAATTTATTAAATAGAATTATCGGTATGAGTGCTAAGTATTCTCAAAATATTATTGAGTGTAAAGATGTGAATTTGTATTTTAATCAAGAATTAAATGAATGCAAAGAGTATTTAGATAATGCAATCAATGCTTTGGAAAATATCCAGCCAAATCGCTATTTAGAGGAACTTTTCAAGGCTTTATCTTTAGCAAATTTAAGTATTAGTAAATATGAGCCTTGGAATTTGATTAAAAACAATCAAACGCAAAAAGCTAATGCTTTAGTGGCTTTATGTGCTAATATTTTAACAAAAGCAACTATTTTACTTTCAGCTGCTATGCCAAAGACAGCATTAAAAATTGCAAAGGCTTTAAATTTTGAAATATCAAACGAAAATTATCAAAAACTAATTTTAAATAATCAATTATGTGATTTAAAATCAAGTGCATGTGAAGCTTTGTTTCCAAAAGTTGAATTAACCCAAGAAAACAAAAAAGAAGAAAAATTAGAAGAGAAGCCAAATTTAGCTCAAATTAAAATAGATGATTTTAAAAAAATCGAAATCAAAGTAGCATCAGTAAAAGATTGTCAGAATATAGAAGGCAGTGAAAAGCTTTTAAAATTTCAACTTGAACTTGAAAATGGCGAACTAAGACAAGTACTTTCAGGTATTGCTAAATTTTATAAAGCTAGTGAGTTAATAGGCAAGCAAGTTTGCGTAATTACAAATCTAAAAAAAGCTAAAATTTTTGGTCATGAAAGCCAAGGTATGATTTTAAGTGCTCAAAAAGATGAAAAATTAGTTTTGATAAGCCCGCAAGGCTTTATCGAAAATGGAGCTTTAATAGGCTAGATGAATATTTCTAACTTTATCGAACTTATTAATGCTCGAGTTTTAAATTATGGAGCAACTTCTAGTGTTTATGATTTTAGTATAGATTTAAACAAAGTCAAACAAGCAAGTGTATTTTTTGCTAAGAATAATGAACAAGCTAGTTTTGCTATAAAACTTGGAGCATATGTTATAGTAAGTGAGGAAAGATTAAAACTTGAAGATAAAGATGTGTTTTATCTTCAAGTTGATGATTTAGAAGCAACTATTTTTAGACTTTTTAGATTTTTAAGTGAAGAAAAATCTTATGAATTTATATATTGCAATCATGTAGAATTAAAATTTGCAAAGGCATTTAATTTTAAAGTCTTAAACTCAAATATTTTATTAGATTTTGATCTTTTAAAAAATTCAAAAGAAAAAACTTTCTTTTGCTCTGATGATGAAAAATTTATTTTAAAACTTAAATCAAATTTTCATACTTTAAAAGCATGTAAATACGAAATTTTAGGCTCTAAATCTTTATTTCAAACGAGTTTGCTTTGTAAAAATTTGTATTTTAAAGATTTAAAATTTGCATTTTTTTATGCAGATATTTTTGCTAGATTTATTGATTTTGCTGAAAAGCAAAATCTATCTTTTAATTTTAATGAAAAAAAGTTAGATCTTTTTAAGGCATATTTTTTAAACTCAAAAAATGAAATTTGTGCTTTTGGTGGAAGTTCTAGAGTAATTTTACTTGTGGAAAACGAAAAAGATTTTGAATTTATATGCCAAAAGCTCCAAGGCGTTAAAGATTTCAAAACAGCATTAAAAAATTCATTATTTTGTGATTTTTCTTATATAAATTTGAGTGAATTAAAGAATTTTTTTGATTTTAAATATTGCCTAATCAAAGAAAGCGAAGAAGAGTTTTTGGAATATTTTTTAGCACAAGAGAAAAAAATTAGTTTATTTGATTAAAAAAATATCAACTTTAAAAAGATATATTTACGATTTTATTTTATTAATTTAAGGAAAAAAATATGAAAAAATTTTTATTTTTAAGTTTATTTGCTGCAGCTGCATTAAATGCTGAAATTTTAGTTTATGGTCCAGGTGGTCCTGCTCCTGTTTTGAAAGAGCTTGCTAAGCAATTTGAAGAAAAACATGGAGAAAAAGTTATTATTAATGCAGGGCCAACACCTAAATGGATAAAAAAAGCAAAAACAGATGCTGATATTATTTATTCAGGTAATACTTCTATGATGGATGGTTTTGTTAAAGCAATGCCAAAACAAATCAAAATACAAGATGTTCAAGTTTTAAATGCTAGAGGCTCGGGTATGATTGTAAGAGCAAATAATCCAAAAAAAATTAAAAAATTTGAAGATCTTTTAAAAGATGGTGTTAATGTTATGGTGGTTGATGGAGCAGGGCAGGTTGGCTTATACGAGGATATGGCTTTAAAAACAGGAAAAATTGAAAACCTAGAAAAATTAAGAAAAAACATTAAAGTATATGCTAAAAATTCAAAAGCAGCGGTTGATGAGTGGAAAAATAATCAAAATATCGATGCTTTAATCATTTGGACACATTGGATTAAAGCAGTTGGAGAGAAAGAAAATAAATTTATTTTAGCGGATAAAAATTCAATCATTTACAGAGCGGCTGAAATAGTTCCAACGCAAAAAGGTTTAAAAAATCCAAAAGTAGCTGAATTCATCAAATTTACACAAAGTAAAGAAGCTCAAAAAATTTGGAAAAAAGAAGGTTGGGTAGCTAAATAAAAATCAAAGCATTTTACAAAAAGTAAAATGCTTTTATAGTATTATTTTTCGTTAATTTCTGCTTCGATGCTAATTTGTACTTCATCGCTAAGTGTTAAGCTAGAAGTATCAGGAGCAAATTTGAAATCACTTCTTTTAATTTGTCCTTGTAGAGTAAAACCTGCTTTTTCTTTACCACTATCTGTTTTAATAACACCGCCAATTTCAGTATCTAAAACAACATCTTTGCTTACTCCAGCAATGCTTAATGAGCCATACATTTTACCTTTTTCATTAGAGATTTTTTCATATTTACTCATAGTAAAAGTAATGTTTGGATGAGTTTTTGCTTTAAAAAAATCATCTTGTTGTAAATGCGCATCTCTTGCTTTATTTTCTGTGTTTATAGAAGCAACTTTTATATTTGCTTGAAGTTTGTTAAATTCAAATTTAGCACTATCAAAATCAATTACTGCATCATAATCTTTAAAATTTCCATTTACATTACTAATTTGTAAATGTTTGATTTTAAAAGCTACATTTGTGTGTGCTTTATCTAAACTAAATTCTTTACTCAAAGCACTACTTGCCAAAATCGAAGCAGCTAAAAATGAACCAAATAATATTTTTTTCATGTTTTCTCCTTAATGTTTAAAAAAGCAAATTATACAAACTAAAATAAAATGAAAGTAAATTTTTAAACATATTCTATAAAATCTTTTACATTAGCCTCTTTAAAGCCTTTTAGTCTTAATAAACAACTATCACATTTACCACAAGCTTTATCTCCTCTTTCATAGCAAGACCAAGTATATTCTAAGGCTACCTTTTCTTTTAGGGCTAATTCAACTATTTGTCCTTTACTTAGATGAACTAATGGGGTTTTTATTTGTACTTTGCAAGTTTTTGTTGTACCTTCATTGATAAATTCATTAGCTTTTTGTATAAATTTCGCACTACAATCAGGATAACCACTGCTATCTTCTTGTACCACTCCTATAAAAATACTTTCACAATTTTCCTTTTCAGCTATAGCACCTGCGATAGATAAAAAAATACCATTTCTAAAAGGAACATAGGTGTTTGGGACTTCTTTTTCATGTAGTTTTTCTTTGGGAATTTCTAAATTTAAATCTGTTAGTGAGTTTCCTCCAATATTTGCTATAAATGACACATCTAAAATATATTTTGTTTTTATGTTAAGTTTTTCACAAATTTTATTAAAACATTCCCTTTCTTTAAGCATGGTGCGTTGGTTATAGTCAAAATGTAAAGCAATGATCTCATATCCTTCTTTTTTAGCTAAATATGCACATAAAGTACTATCCATACCACCACTTATAATACAAAGAGCTTTTTTCATGCTTTTCCTTAATTTTGATATAATTTTGAAATTATAAAATCAAAAGGATAATAATGATTTTTTGTGAAGAAGAAATGGATATTTCTTTTCTTGAAAAAATAGCACAGAAAATGAGCGATCAAAATATAGAGCTTGTTTTGGTAGATGAAAGAGTTATGCGTGAGATTAATTTTAGTCAAAGAGGTATAGATAAAACTACAGATGTGTTATCTTTTCCTTTGATACAAAATTGTGAAAATTTACTTGGCAGTATTGTGATAAATTTAGATGAAGTAAGTAAAAAAGCAATGGAGTATAAACACAGTAATGAAGAAGAGATGGCATTACTTTTTATACATGCTATGCTTCATTTACAAGGATATGATCATGAGGTAGATCAAGGACAAATGAGACAAAAAGAACAAGAATGGATTGAATATTTTAAGCTACCAAAAAGCCTGATAGTAAGAGTGCAAGAGGAGTAAATATTTAAAAAATTTTAGCTTATGTGTGAGTTATATACCTATAATGAAAATACATTTATACTAAATATTTTAGGAAAAATTTGATATTTGTTTATCTAATTTGACAAAGAGTAGTACTAATTATGATTTTGTCCAAACAAAGTAAAAGCAATATTTAAGGTGAGAAAATCAATACGGAGCCTATGATAAAGCTCCTTATTCTACCGGAGCAATTGAAATTTTTATAAGTTTTGATAAGGGTTAAAGCCTTTTTAGAAGAAAATTTAAAATTTGCTTATTTGATCTTAAACAATTTTAATCGTCAAATTTTTGTCTTAAAATAGTCCCATTATCATCAATATAAAGTTTCATTTGATTATTAAGTTCTATTTTGTAATATGAAATTTTTCTTTCTATTTCAATAATCGCTGCATTTGGATAGGTATTTTTAATGGTATTTTGTATTGCTAAAGGCAAAATAGCATAATTTAAAGATCTGAAATTTTCAGCTTCTTTAAATTCTCCATTGAGTGAAAACTCAATTTCACTTCCATCACTTAAATAAATTTCGTAAGAATATCCATCTTGTTCTACTAGACCAATCTCTGCATTAAAGTAATCTTTAATAAACTGTTTGATATTTACCGGCAAAGAATCAGGTGCTATGACTATACCAGCATTAAGAGTATTTAAACTAATCAAAAAAGCTAAAGCTAGTTTTTTCATTTTTAACCTTATTATATTTTTGACGATATTGTATCTTATTAATGTGAATTTTATGTGTAAGCTAGAATTTAAATAGCTTTTTGTTATAATTATTAAAAATACAAAGTAGGGCAATGGTAGCTTCATTTTTAATCGCTTTTAATGTTATTGTATTTATTTTTGTAAATTATCTTTATTTTGGTTCTTTAAATTTAGATACTATTTTGGGTTTAAATTTATTTTTTTTTCAAGGATTTTACTGGCAAATTTTAAGCTCAATATTTATGCATGGAAATTGGCCTCATTTGATTTTAAATATGATAGTGCTTTTTCAATTTGGTTCTATGCTTGAAAAATACTTAAAAAGTTTTAAATTTGCCCTGCTTTATTTAATCGGTGGAATTCTTTGCTCTTTGCTTAGTGCTTTTTATATGTATTTAAGTTTTGATGGTAGTTTTGTAAATGTAGTGGGTGCAAGTGGTGCTATATGTGTTTTAATGGGGTATTATGCATATTTGGATAAAACCGCCACCAAAGGACTTATCGTGGCTATATTATTAATGAGTTTTGTGCCTATTTTTATGGGTGTTAATATAGCTTGGTATGCACATATTTTTGGCTTTATATGTGGATATGCTTTGGGTAAATTTAAGGTTATAAGATGAAATATATCTATTTTATTCGTCATGCTAAAGCTCAAAAAGAAAATTACGATCAAGATTTACAACGAGAACTTAGTTCTAGTGGAAAAGATGATTTAAAAACTATGATTTATAGGATTAAGGATTTAGAATTTAAAGCCCAAAGCATTATCTCAAGTCCTGCTAAGCGCTGTATAAAAACAGCACAAAAACTCTGTAAAAGCTTTTCTTTAAAAGAAAAAGATATCAAGATAGAAAAAAGCTTTTATGATGGTAATTTAAAGGATGTGTTAAATTTTATAAAAGAATCAAAAGAGAGTAGGGTAGTGCTAATTATGCACAATCCTTTATTGCAAGAACTTTGTGAGTATCTAGCTCATATAGATTTAGAAAACTTTCCAACTTCTGCTATTTTATGTATGCAATTTGATATAAAAGAATTTAAAGATATAAAAGAACACAGCGGGGAAGTTGTGTTTTTTGATTATCCTAAAAGTCAAGAAAATAACTAATCTACATTTTTAAACTTCAAATTTATTTAAGCAAAAATATAAACTAAAATTTAGTTGAAATAAAAAATATACATCTTTAGTCTTTTATAACTGCATAAAATAACTTATAATATTTTTCAAAAAATTATACTTATTTTTTTATGGATAAATTATTTTCATCCAAAAAATAAAATGCTTTAAAATACTATATTATAGGTATTTTTAAATATATTTCACTTATGTATAAACAGATAAATATAAAAGTTTGAAAATTATAGTTTTCAATACAAAATATATATAATTTCAATATTTTACTATTTATCATATAATTTTACATATATATTAAGTTTAAGTTAAAATATTTTTATAGACTAAAAAAGTTAAAATGATGAGTAAAAAAAGAAATTAATACAAAAGTTTAACTTGTGTGGAGTTTTTGATTTTATTTGGATTTTTGAATCAATCTTGAAAGTTGTTTTGCTAAAAGTTTAGCACTATTTTCATTTTTGCTAAGTTTTTTCATATTTTCTCTAAATTCGTAAAGTCTTTTTTCTTGTGTAAAGTCATTATTTAAAGTATTATCTTGTTTTGAAATATTGTTTTGTTTTACTTGCTTTTGCGCGGTTTTTTTCTTAAAAAACATATCATCACCCTATCTTTGTTTTTATAATTATAGCTTGATATTTTTTAAGTAAGATTTTTTTATAATTTTTATATTAATTTTAAAAGGAAAAAAATTGAAAACCATAGGTTTAATAGGCGGAATGAGTTATGAAAGCACACTTAGTTATTATGAAATTATCAATAAATTAATAAATGAAAAATTAGGAAAATTACATAGTGCTAAGATAGTTTTAACTAGCGTTGATTTTGAAGAAATAGAAGAATGTCAACGAAAGAATGATTGGCAAAAAGCAAGTGAAATTTTAACCCAACATGCCCTACTTTTGCAAAAAAGTGGAGTTGATTTTATATTAATTTGCACTAATACTATGCATAAATGTTATGAAAATATACAAAAAAACATTCAAATTCCTATCTTACATATAGCTAAAGCTATGCTTTTAGAACTTCAAGAGCAAAATATCGATAAAGTATTGTTATTAGGGACAAAATACACTATGCAAGAAGATTTTTATAAACAACTTTTAATTAACTCAAAGATTGAAGTTTTTATTCCCAAAAATGATGATATTTTAAAGCTTAATGATATTATTTTTAATGAACTTTGCAAAGGTATTATAAATGAAAAATCAAAAAGATATTTATGTGATTTGATTGCTCAATTTTCGGAGGTTCAAGGAGTGATTTTGGGTTGTACTGAACTTGGTTTGATTATAAAAGAAAGCTCTAAAAAGCTATTTGATAGTGCATATATCCATGCTAAAATGGCTACTTTGAAAGCTTTGGAGAATGAGTGATGAAATATCCTCTAGATTGTGAAGAAAATTTTGAAAGGTCATTTTTATTTTGGCTTTGTAGATATGTGAAATTTAAGCTTAATTCTTTATCAAATAAGGAATTAAAAGACCCTCAAGCTTTGGCTGTAGTAAATTTAGCCTTAAGCAAGGGTGTTAAAAATATACAAGAGCTTGATGCTTATGTAAAAAAAGCAAGAAATGCAGGACTTAGCGGTGTAAATACGTATTTTAATCCTTTGAAAAAACTTTATGAGTATTTGTTATTTTACAAGCTTTATTCGCTAAAACAAATCGATGAAGAGCTTTTAGTAGAAATTTTAGCAAGTATTAGTGCTTCTTTGTCTGATGCGAGTAAGAAAAACTACCGTATAGCTGTGATTAATTTTTTTGCATTTTTAGATAAACAAAATGAAGAAGATCAAAAGGCACACATTTTTGATATTAATCTTAAAAATTGGGCAGGTGTAAGTGGTTCTAAGGGAGTTAAGCTACCTGAGTATATGAGTGAAGATGAAGTGAGTAAATTTTTAGATGCTATTGACAATACAGATTTTAAAAGTAATACCATACGCAATCGCTTGATTATTAAAATCATCATTTTTACAGGAATTAGGGTTAGTGAAGCTATTAATATAAAATTAAAAGATATTAGTGAAGAAAATGATCTTTATATTATACGCATTAGAGCTAAAGGTAATAAATACCGCGTTGTGATGATTAAAAAAGAGCTTATAGAACATCTTTTAAAAGATGTAAAGGTAAATTATCTTTCTTATGATGGACTTTTATTTGTCAATCGCAATGGCAAAGCCCTAACCCAAGCTTATGTTTCGCGTATAGTAGAACAAATTTTATTTAAAGCAGGAATTCGCAAGCAAAAAAATGGAGCCCATATGCTAAGACATACCTTTGCTACCCTGCTTTATAAAAAACAAAAAGATTTAGTTTTAGTCCAAGAAGCACTAGGGCATGCGAGTTTAAATACTTCAAGAATTTATACGCACTTTGATAATGAAAAGCTAAAATTAGCTGCAGAGGTAGCCAAAAAACTTCACGATAGAACCTAGATAGTTTTATCTAGTATTTTTTAATCACTTATTCTTAGTGTTTTTTGGCATTTAAAAACACACTAAGAATGATCAAAGCAAAAGCAAAAAGATCAATCACGCTATAAATAGTTCCTAAAAATAAAAAACTCATAAAAGCAGCAGCCACAGGTTCTATACAAGCTATCATACTAGCTTTAAAAGCTCCTATTAATTCAACTCCTTTTAAATATAAACAAAAAGCCCCTATTGTGCCTATAAATACAATCCCACTCATAGCCAAAAAGGAATTTAAAGAAAAATCATGTTTTGGGATATTTCCTTGTAACAATACAAAAAGCAAAAAAGAAGCAAATAAACTAGCTAAACCCATGATTAAAAATAAGCCATATTTTGCTATGATAAGCCTAGCACTCAAAGAATAAAACGCTACTCCAAGAGCTCCAAAAAAAGCCCAAATAACACCTCTTATATCAAGTTTTAATGTATTAATATCCCCATTTGTTATAAGTAAAAATAAGGCAAAAAGTATTAAAAACAAAGCGATTAGCTCTATTTTTTTAGGAAAAATTTTATTTTTAAAACACATAAAAAGCATTATGATTAATGGTGCGTTGTATTGTATCATTGTGGCAGTTCCTGCATCGGTATAATAAATAGCTTTAAAATAACCATATTGAGTTATCAATAAACCAAAGATAGAAAAAATTAAAAGAGAGCTAAGTTCTTGTTTTTGCTTTAGTAGTTTTAGTTTGAAATTTTTTACACCCAAAATTATTAAAATAACGCCGGTAAAAAGCAAACGATAAAAACTTACCCATTCAGCAGAATAATGATTTTTAAACAAATACTCAGCCAAAACCCCACTTATGGCCCAAAATATCCCACCAAGTATGACTAGAAAAACTCCCAAAAAACACCTTTAATCTTATTAATTTATATAATATTTGTAGTAAAATATTATTATATCATTATGTATATATTTTAAGGAAAATTAATGACTTATTTAGAGATTGATGGTGTTGAAAAGTTAAATGGAGAAGTGATAATAAGTGGTGCAAAAAATGCAGCACTTCCTTTGATAGCTTCAAGTATTTTAGCTAAAAATGAAGTGCAAATTTCAAATTTACCAAATGTAGCAGATATTTGTACCCTACTTTCTTTGCTTGAAAATTTAGGGGCAAATTATACTTTTAAAGACAATTTTGCAAAAATAAATACAAAACACCTAAATAAAACCATAGCAAAATACGACATCGTGCGTAAAATGCGTGCCTCTATACTTACCTTAGGGCCTTTACTAGCTAGATTTGGAAATTGTGAAGTTTCTTTACCGGGAGGTTGTGCTATAGGCCAACGCCCTATTGATTTACACCTTTTAGCTTTAGAAAAAATGGGAGCTAATATTGAGATTAAACAAGGCTATGTAGTAGCTAGTGGAGGGCTTAGGGGTGCTGATGTGATGTTTGATAAAATCACTGTTACAGGCAGTGAAAATATCATTATGGCAGCAGCCCTAGCTCATGGTAAAACTAGACTTTTAAATGTTGCTAAAGAGCCTGAAGTAGTGCAACTTTGTGAGGTTTTAGCTAGAGCCGGGCTTGATATACAAGGCATAGGATCTTCTGAACTTGAAATTTATGGCACAAGTGGAGAACTTTTAGAATTTAAACCTTTTGAAATTATTCCTGATCGTATTGAAGCAGGAACTTATCTGTGTGCAGGAGCTATCACTAACTCAAAAATCACTCTAAAAAAAGTCAATGCAAGCCATCTTAGTGCAGTTTTGGCAAAGCTAGAGCAAATGGGTTTTAGCTTTGATATTAATGAAGATAGTATTGGTATAAATCCTGCTAAAGAAATCAAACCGGTTGAAATTTTAACTAGCGAATATCCAGGTTTTCCAACGGATATGCAAGCACAATTTATGGCTTTAGCTTTAAAAGCAAATGGTACAAGTATTATTGATGAGAGATTATTTGAAAATCGTTTTATGCATGTAAGTGAGCTTTTAAGAATGGGAGCTGATATAAGATTAAACGGGCATATTGCTACTATAAATGGCACTAAAGAGCTTTTGGGGGCTGATGTTATGGCTACTGATTTGCGTGCGTCTTCTGCTTTGATTTTAGCGGCTTTAGCAGCTAAAGGAACTAGTAAAATTCATAGAATTTATCATCTTGATAGAGGATATGAAAATTTAGAAGAAAAATTTAAAAAACTAGGTGCAAGTATAAGAAGGCTTGAAGAATGAGAGATATTTTTGCAACTTTAAATTTTTTAAAAGAACAAATCAAAGCAAAAAATGAATTTCAAAAAGTAAATTTGACGCAAGCTTTGGGGTGTATTTTATATGAAGATGTTTTTGTGAAAAAAAACCTACCCGCTTTTGATAATTCTGCCCTAGATGGTTATGCACTAAATTATGCACATAAGAATGAATTGCTAAAAATAAAAGGAAGCATTTTAGCAGGCGATAAAAATGATTATATTTTAGAAAAAAATGAATGCTATAAAATTATGACAGGAGCTAAAATTCCTCAAAATGCAAATACTATTTTAATGTTTGAAGAAGCTTTGCTTGAAGATGAAAAGCTCAATGCCAAAAACGCTAAAGAAAACAATGCCATCCGTTTTAAAGGCGAGGAAGCAAAGCTTGGAGAGCTTTTGTTTAAAAAGGGACAAAAAATCACTTCAGGTATGATAGCTATGCTTGCTGCTCAAGGAATTTATGAGTTAAATGTCGTTAAAAAATTGCGTGTTGGGATTTTTTCAAGTGGAGATGAGCTTGTAGAACCTTGGGAAAATGCTGATGAATACAGCATATATAATGCAAATGCTTTTGGAATTTATGCTATTTTGCAAGATTATGCTGATGTTGAGTATTTAGGACTTATAAAAGATGATTTAAATGCATATAAAAAGCTTTTAGAAAATAAAGAATTTGATATGCTTATAAGCAGTGGTGGAGCTAGCGTGGGTGAGGCTGATTTTATCAAACAAGCTTTGCTTGAGTGTGATTTTAACCCTATTTTTGAAAAAGTAAATGCTAAACTTTGCAAGCATGTAAAACTTTTTAGCAAAAGCGATACGCTTTTTCTAGCCCTACCAGGAAATCCTTTAGCCTCTTTAGTTTCAACGCATATTTTTGCAAAAAATATACTCAATTTACTTTATGGTAAAGAACTTTTGGAAATTGATAAAGCAAGATTGACTAAAGATTTAAATTTCAAAGGTCAAAGAAATGATTTTGCTTTTGGAAAATTAGTCGATGGGTATTTTAAACCAAGTGAAGCTAAATTTGGCTCAGGTATGCTAAAACCTTTATGTGAAAACACGCATATTTTAATCACGCAAATTGATGATACAAAATTAGTAAAAGATCAAGAAGTTAAAGTTTTAAAAATTTAATAGGGTATTGCACTACCCTATTTTGAATGATTAACTTCTTGCTTTATCTAAAGTTTTAAAAAGATTGTTTAAGATATTTTCTTCATTTTTTTGGTATTTGCTTTGGCGTAATTTCTCCCAAGCATATACGCTATAATCTTTAGAAATTGAACCTATATTTAAATCTGTATTACTAAAAGCATTGTTGCTATCTTTTTTATACTCTTTTTCCTCTTTGTCTTTAAGTGCATTAAGTGTAGCTTGAAATTCATCTGAAGATGTGTTTTTTTCTTTGATTTTTGTCATATTGTTTAAGGCTAGCGGACTATTTTTATCATTTACTTGCATGAGTTGCTCCTTTTAAAATTTAATAATCACAAGCAAAAAACATTCCTTAATTTTAAAAACTTGACAATAAAATAAAGTTTTGATAAAATCACACTCTACTTTCAAAATGCGGGAATAGCTCAGGGGTAGAGCACAACCTTGCCAAGGTTGGGGTCGCGAGTTCGAATCTCGTTTCCCGCTCCACTTCTTTTAACTAAAATCAAACTTTTTTGATGTATTATATAATTAATATATTTTATATAAGAGGTTGCTGTATTGTTTTTTAAACAAATCATTCTAGTTTTATTTTTCTATACTTTAAGTTTTGCTTCGAATTTTGATGAAGTAAAATTAGCTTTGATTAAAGAATTTAAAATAAATTATCCGCAGTTAGAAATCATTTCTTTGGATCTTAACACTCAATCAAGTTTGCCTGCTGATTTTAATCAATATATTTTTTTAAAGCTAGGTAATCATAATTTTGATAGAGCCGATGGTTTTATAAAGGCTGAATTTAAAACTCCAGAGCAGTTTAAAAAAAATATATTTTTTAAGTATTTTTTAAAGGCAAAATTAGAAGTTTTGCAAACTACGCGTCCTATTTCGCGTAATGAAAATTTAAGTCCTGCTAGTTTTAAAATTTTAAAAATTCCTTTTGATAAAGCCCCTCAAGGTGTATTAAAAAAAGATGAAATCACAAATTTAATAGCCAAAAGCAATATAAGAGAAAATATGATTTTAAAATATAATATGTTTAAAACCAAAACCCTTATACAAAGAAATGATTCTGTTTATGGTATCATCAAAGATGGGGATTTAAGTATGATGATAGAATTAAAAGCCTTGCAAAGTGGGAATTTAAACCAAAGAATTCGCCTTAAAAATAAAGATGGAAAAGTCGTGCATGGTAAAGTTATTAGTAAAAATTATGTGGAGCTAAAATGAGAAAAATTTTAGTAGGTATTAGTGGAGCTAGTTCTTGCGAGCTTGGCTTTTTATTATTAAAACATTTAAAAGAAAAAGGACAAATTTATGCTATCGTGAGTAAAAATGCAAAAATAAGCTTTATAAAAGAAAATTCCCTTTTGCAAAATATAGACTTTTTGCAACACATAAAAGATAAATTTGAGCTTGAACATGTAAATTTTTTAGATAATGAAGACATTAGTCAATGCGTAGCAAGCGGATCTTTTGGCATAGAAACGACTTTTATCACACCTTGCTCGATTAATACTTTAGCAAAAGTTGCTTGCGGTATAAATGATACTTTACTTACAAGAGCTGCAGGAGTGGCTTTAAAAGAACGCAAAAAGCTCATACTTGGAGTAAGAGAAATGCCCTATTCTACTTTAAATTTAGAACAAATGGCTAAACTTTCTAGTTATGGAGTTATCATCGCTCCTCCTGTAATGGCAAGTTATGCTAAGATTGATAATTTAGAAAAATTATATGAATTTATCATAGGAAAATGGCTTGATTTAGCAAATATCGAGCATAATTTATACCAAAGGTGGCAATGATGGCTAGTTGTGTGTATCCAGGAACATTTGATCCTATCACTAATGGACATTTAGATGTTATCATTAGAGCTAGCAAGATGTTTGAAGAGGTGGTAGTTGCTATAGCTAAAAGTGAAAGCAAAAAGCCTATGTTTGGCTTGGAACATAGAGAAAAAATGGTAAAAATTGCTACAAAAGACTTAAAAAATGTTAAAATTACAACTTTTGATAACTTACTAGTAGATCTTGCTAAAAATTTGCAAATAAATATCATTATAAGAGGCTTAAGAGCGGTGAGTGATTTTGAGTATGAATTACAACTTGGCTATGCAAATCACATGCTTTGGGAAGATTTTGAAACTATATATCTTATGCCAAATTTAAAAAATTCTTTTATTTCAAGCTCCATAGTAAGATCAATTTGTGCCCATAATGGTGATGTGAGCAAGCTTGTGCCAAAAGAAATTATATCTTTATTAAAGGAGAGAGATTGTATATAGCTTTTGAAGGGGTTGATTGTGTGGGTAAAAGCACACAGATAGAACTTTTAAAAAAATATTTTCATAATGCATTTTTTACTAAAGAACCAGGTGGAAGTGAGCTTGGAGTGCATTTGAGAAAAATTTTATTAGAAAGCAAAATACATTTTTCTAAAAAGGCTGAGCTTTTGCTTTTTTTAGCAGATAGAGCAAATTTAATCGACATGCATTTAGCACAAAATAAAAACAAACTTATCATTTCAGATCGTAGTTTTATTTCTAATATGGCTTATGCAAGATGTGATTTTGATCAAAATATTTTATTTGAGTTAAATTCTTTCGCCACAGGTGGACTTTTTCCACAAAAGGTTGTGTTTTTGCATGGCTCTAAAGAGCTTATCGCACAAAGACTTTCTAAAAAAGATCTAGATAGTATTGAAAAAAGAGGGGTTGAATATTTTTTAAATATACAAAATGCCCTAGAAGAAACTTTAGAGTTTTTAAAAATTAAGATAGATATAAAAATTTTAAAATTAGATGCTTCTTTGAGTATTGAAATTTTACATGAAAAGATTAAGGAATTTATAGATGATTAATGCTTTAAAAGGAATGAAAGATTTACAAGATGATCAAGCTACTCTTTATGAAAAAGTGGTAAAAACTTGTGAAGAAGTAGCTAAAAACTATGGTTTTACTTTTATTAATTGTCCGCATTTAGAACTTACTAAGCTTTTTAAAAGAAGTGTTGGAGAAAGCTCTGATATAGTTGGCAAAGAAATGTATGAATTTGTTGATAAAGCAGGCAATGAAGTGTGTTTAAGGCCTGAAGGGACAGCTGGGGTGGTAAGATCATACATAGAAGCTAAAATGGACAAGGCTCAAAGTGTTAAAAGATGGTTTTACCATGGCTCTATGTTTCGCTATGAAAGGCCACAAAAAGGAAGATTGCGTGAATTTCATCAATTTGGAGTAGAAAGCTTTGGTGTAGCAAGTGTATATGAGGATGCGAGTATTATTTTAATGCTAAATGAAATTTTTAAACGCTTAGAAATTCATACAAGCTTGAAAATTAATTCTTTAGGCTGTAAAGAATGTATGGGTGTATATAAAGAAAAACTCATAGCTTTTTTAAATTCTAAAGAAGGTTTTTGCGAAGATTGCTTAAGAAGAAAAGACTTAAATCCTATTAGAGTGCTTGATTGCAAAAATGATCATTGTCAAAGTTTAATCGAAAATGCACCAAAACTAAGTGAAAATTTATGCTCATGTTGTAAGAAAGATTATGAAAAATTGCAAAAACTTTTAAAAGAAAATGATGTTGAATTTGAATGTGATGAAAAATTAGTGCGTGGGCTTGATTATTATTCTAAAAGTGCATTTGAGTTTGTTAGCGATGAAATCGGTGCAAAAGCTGCCGTAGCAGGTGGTGGAAGATATGATAGATTGATTGAATATTTAGATGGTAAAAGTGGCTATGGTGTGGGTTTTGCTATGGGTATAGAAAGGATTATGGCTATTTTAGAGCAAAAACAAAGCGTAAAACCAAGAGAAGGAATTTATCTTTGTGCTATGGATGAAGCTTATATAGATACTATTTTTAAATTAGCAAATACTTTAAGAAAAAAACATAAGGTATATTTAAGCTATGAAGCAAAAAAACTTGCAAAGCATTTAAACCAAGCAGATAATGCTAATGCTGAAATCTTTTTGTGTATAGGCGAAGATGAAATGCAAAAAGAAGAGATTTTTTATAAAAATTTAGATAGTAAAGAAAATAAAAATATAAAATTAGCAAATTTGGAGAATGAGTTATGATTGATTATGGTATTAATATTTGGGGTGCAAATAATTTTATCATTGAAAATGGCAAAGTATGTGTAAATCATGGTAAAAAACCTGCCATTATAGATATAGTAAATACTTTGCGCGATGATGGTTATAAGGGGCCATTGTTGCTTCGTTTTCCTCATTTAATCCATAAGCAAATTGAGCAAATTTATAATAAATTTGCTAAAGCAAAAAAAGAATTTAACTATAAAGGTTCTTTTAACGCTGTATATCCTTTAAAAGTCAATCAATATCCAGGTTTTGTAAAAAATTTAGTTAATCTAGGTAAAGAATACAACTATGGCTTAGAGGCAGGAAGTAAGGCCGAGCTTTTACTAGCTATGGCTTATAATAATGAAAGTGCTCCTATAACAGTTAATGGCTTTAAAGATAAAGAACTCATAAATATGGGCTTTATAGCGTGTGAAATGGGTCATAATATCACTTTAACTATGGAAGGACTTAATGAGCTTGAAGCGATGATTGAAATTGCTAAAAATCGTTTTAAGCCAAAGCCAAATATAGGTTTAAGAGTGCGTTTGCATTCAGCTGGAGTAGGAATTTGGGCAAAAAGTGGTGGTATAAATTCAAAATTTGGTTTAACATCCACTGAGCTTATTGAAGCGGTAAATCTTTTAAAAGCTAATAAACTTTTAGAGCAATTTACTATGATACATTTTCATTTAGGCTCACAAATTACTGAAATTCATCCTTTGAAAAAAGCTCTAAATGAAGCGGGTAATATCTACACCGAGCTTAGAAAAATGGGGGCAAAAAATTTAAAAGCTATTAATCTTGGTGGAGGTTTAGCGGTAGAATACTCTCAGTTTAAAAACGAAACAAGCAGAAATTACACCTTAAGTGAGTATGCAAACGATGTTGTGTTTATTTTAAAAGGTATTGCAGAACAAAAAAAAGATTTAGAGCCTGATATTTTTATAGAAAGTGGGCGTTTTGTAGCAGCTAATCATGCTGTTTTAGTAGCACCTGTTTTAGAGCTTTTTTCTCAAGAATACACAGAAAGCAAGCTTTTATTAAAAGATAAAAACCCAAAACTTATTGATGAACTTTATGATTTGTATAAAAACATTAAAGCTTCTAATGCACTTGAGTATTTACATGATAGCATTGATCATATGGAGAGTATTTTAACCTTGTTTGATTTGGGTTATGTAGATTTACAAGATCGCTCAAATAGTGAAATTTTAGTACATTTGATTATGAGAAAAGCTATTTCTTTGGTGGGTGATCAAGCTGATTTATCGAGTTTGCAAAATGAAGTGCAAGAAAAATATTTAGTGAATTTTTCAGTATTTCAGTCTTTACCTGATTTTTGGGGTTTAGAGCAAAATTTCCCTATCATGCCACTTGATAGACTCAATAAAAAGCCAACTAGAAGTGCAAGTATATGGGATATAACTTGTGATAGCGATGGAGAAATTTCTTATTCTAAAGATAATCCTTTGTTTTTACATGATATTGATGTAGAAGCTGAAGATTATTTTTTAGGATTTTTCCTAGTGGGAGCTTATCAAGAAGTGCTTGGCATGAAGCATAATCTTTTTACACATCCAACTGAAGCTTGTATAAGTATTAATGAAAAGGGTTTTGAAGTAGAAAGCGTGCTAGAGGCTCAATCTATTTTAGATACCTTAGAAGATCTTGATTATGATGTGCATGCAATTATGGACAATATTAATGAAAAAATTTATGCTTCAAAACTTGTAAATGAAAATCAAAAAAAACATATTTTGGGTGAAATTTATTTATTTTTAAATGATAATGGATACTTAAAAAGTATAGGTTCTAAATGAGTATTTTTAAACTAATCAAAGAAGATTTTTCTATGCCAAAACAAAAAGATCCTGCATATAGATCTTGGGTGGAATTAGTTTTTAACTATCCTGGTGTTTGGGCTGTGGTAAATTATCGTTTTGCGCATTTTTTTTATATCAAAAATTATAAACGCATAGCAAGAATGATTAGTGGAATTTCTCAGTTTTTAACAGGGGTTGATTTGCATCCTGGAGCTACGCTAGGTAGAAGGATATTCATAGATCATGCAATAGGTGTGGTAGTAGGTGAAACAGCTATAATTGGTAATGATGTGATTATCTATCAAGGAGTAACCTTAGGTGGCACAAGTTTAGATAAAAATACCAAAAGACATCCTACTATAGAAGATGGTGTGATCATAGGCTCTGGGGCTAAAATTTTAGGTAATATTACCATAGGTAAAAATGCAAAAATAGGTTCAAATGCAGTTGTATTAAAAGATGTTGGGGCAAATTTAACAGCTATTGGTATACCTGCTTATATTAAAGAATTTCAAATAAGCCAAAAAGAGAGAATTCAAAAACTAGAGGAAAGAATTAAATTTTTAGAAGAAAAACTAAATAAAGAGGACAAATGATAGCAATTACAGGTGGAGGCACGGGAGGACATTTGGCTATAGCTAGATGTTTATTGCAAAGTGCAAGAAAACAAGGCGTAGAATGTATTTACATAGGAAGTGAAAATGGCCAAGATAGACTTTGGTTTGAAAATGAAAATGGTTTTTATAAAAAATATTTTCTAAGCTCTCAAGGCGTTGTTAATAAAAAAGGCTTAGCTAAAGTTCAATCATTTTTACATATTTTAAAACTTGCAAGAAAAACAAAACAAATTTTAAAAGAACATAATATTAAAGCAGTTTTTAGTGTGGGTGGATATAGCAGTGCTCCAGGCGCTTTTGGTGCTTTAATGGCAAATACTCCACTTTTAATCCATGAGCAAAATTCAAAAATAGGAAGTTTAAATTCACTTTTAAAACCTTTTTCTAAAGCTTTTTTTACTGCTTTTGATGATCAAATTAACAAAACAAATACTTTCTTTTGTCCTTATCCTATTAGCGAGATTTTTTCTCAAAAAGCAAGAGTGAGAAAAGAATTAAAAAATATTATTTTTCTTGGTGGCTCTCAAGGGGCTAAATTTATTAATGACCTTGCTTTAGAAAATGCTTTATACTTTAAAGAAAAAGGTATAAATATCATTCATCAATGTGGTAAGAATGATTATGAAAGATGTAAAAAAGCTTATGAGGATTTAAATGTCAAAGTAGAGCTTTTTGATTTTGATAAAAACATTATGGATAAAATTTCTAAAGCAGATTTAGCTATATCAAGATCAGGTGCAAGTAGTCTTTTTGAACTTAGTGCAAATTTACTTCCTTGTATTTTTATTCCTTATCCATATGCGGCTAAAAATCATCAATATTTTAATGCTTTGTATTTAAAAGAGCGTAATTTATGTGAAATTTTAACCCAAGAAGAAAAACATCAATTTTTAAATTTGGTAGAAAATTTCTCACTAGAAGAAAAATCTATAGCCTTGCAAGGATTAAAAAGTGAAAATGGCGCAGATTTTATGATAGAAAAAGCAAAACAAATGGGGTTTATTTAAATAAAATACTCCCCAAACGCACCATATTTGAACCACATTTTATAGCTAGTTCAAAATCCCCACTCATACCCATAGAGCAAATTTTTGCCCCGTGTTTTTGTAAAATTTCATAGATTCTAAAAGTTTGCTCAAAGCTTTCTTGAACTTTTTCCTCATCCATAGAGCCTATACACATAATGCCTGTAAGGTTTAAATTTTTACACTCTTCTTGTATTTGTAAATACTCTTCTATGGCCTTATTTTGCTCTATACCACTTTTAGAACTTTCATTAGCAGTATTGATTTCTAATAAAGTATCTAATTTATAATCAAGTCTTTTATCTACGGCTTTGGCGATTTTTAAGCCATTGCAAGATTGCCAAAGTAATGGGTTTTGTTTGATTAAAAGATTGATTTTGTTACTTTGAAGATTGCCTATAAAATGCCATTTGATTTCTAAATCTTGAAGTTTTTCTTTTTTTAAAGCTAAAGCTTGGACTTGATTTTCTCCAAACTCTACAACACCTTGCTTAAAAAGCTCTCGAATTTGTTCATCTTGAACATACTTGCTAGCTGCTACTAAACGCACATTTTGTTTTATGGTTTTTTCAAAAATACTTTTTAAATTCATCTTTTCCTACATCAATTCATATAATTTTTTACGCTCACTTGAGCTTCCTATACCAAGTTGCATACGATATTTAGTGATAGTCCTACGCCCTAGTTGCACACTTGGGAATTCTTTTTGAGTGAGTTCAAGAATTTTCAAATCACTCAAAGGTTTTTTAGGATTTTCTTTTTTAATTAAATTACTAAGAAAATCTTTGATTGTAGCATTAGAAGTTTCGCCATCATCAACTGCGGTAGTAAAGAAAGATTTTAAAGGTATTAAACCTCTATCACAACTTAAGTATTTGTTTGCAATTGCCCTTGAAATAGTAGAAGCATTTCTTTCAAGATCTTGTGCTAAATCTTTAAGCTGCATAGGTTTGATGTCCCCACCCATGAAAAAATCATATTGATATTCTATAATCATAAGCCCTAGTTTATAAAGGGTAGCTTTACGCATAGCTAATGCATCGATTAAATTTTTTGCATCTTTTAAATAAGCACTTAAAAACTCATGATCTAAACCATCTGCTTCAAAAGCAATTTCAGGATAATAATCATCATTAATTTTAATTTTAATTTCACCATTTTCTTGATAAATAAATATATCAGGAATGATTTCCATGCTCTCTTCAAAATACTCCAAAAAAGGTGGAATGGAGATTTTTTTAATTATAGCTATAGCCTTTTTATACAAAGGATCTTTGATAAAATCTTTTGCATTTTCTAAATTTAAAATTAACATTTTGCAAAACTCATAAAGCTCATCATCTAAGTCAAAATGTTCTAGTGCAAAAATAAAAGCTTCTTGATTGTCTTTTGCACCTACTCCAATAGGCTCAAGATACTTAAATCTTTGTCTGATTTTTTCTACTTCTAAAGGATCAAATTCACCTAAAATTTCTTCATCATATTCAAAATAACCTTCATGATTTAAACATTCTATGATTTTTTCAGCAATGGTTTGGGATTTTTTAGTAGGAAAAAATGGTGGTATGATTTGCTCGCTTAAAAGTTCATATACATTTTTTACTTCCAAGCTTTTTACATCAATCATTTGCGTAGTGGTATTTTTACTAAAATACTCTTGATAATACTTGTTTTGATTGTTTGTAATGCTTGAGTTTTCTTTGATCTCTATAAAAGGATTTTCTTTAGCAAATTCATCTAAACTTTCTTTTAGATCTTCAATATTAGCTTGCAATATAGGAAGCCAAGATCTTAAGGTTTGTGATAGTTTTGCTTTTTGCGTTATAGAGGTTTTTTGTTTAAGCATTATTCAAGTCTAAACTCACTTCCAAGATAATATTTTTTAACATCTTCATTATGCGCAATTTCATTAGCATTACCACTAGCTAGCAACCTTCCGCTTCTAATCACATAGGCTCTATCGCAAATTGCTAAAGTTTCTCTTACATTATGGTCAGTGATTAAAACACCTATATTCATAGCTTTTAAATCATTAATCAAACTTTGAATTTCACTCACTGCGATAGGATCAACCCCAGCAAATGGTTCATCTAAAAGTAAAAATTTAGGATCACACATAAGTGATCTTGCGATTTCACAACGCCTTCTTTCACCCCCACTTAAGCTCATACCTTTTCTGTGCCTAATAGGCTCTATGCTAAGTAATTCTAGCATTTGTTCTATCTTTTGTTCTAATAAATTTTTATCCTTATATATTACTTGGGCGGCTAAAAGTAAATTTTCTTCTACGCTTAAGTCTTTAAAAACACTACTTTCTTGAGGTAAATACCCAATGCCAAGCTTTGCTCTTTTATTAAGCGGTTCTTTTGTGATATCTTGTGAGTCTAAAAACACCTGTCCACTTGTTGGTAAAATAAGCCCACATATCATATAAAAACTCGTAGTTTTTCCTGCTCCATTAGGCCCTAAAAGTCCTACAACTTCTCCACTTTGCACTTCTAGCGAAACATCGTGTATGATTTTAGTTTTTTTAATGATTTTTTCTAAATTTCTAGCTTCTAGCTTACTCATGTATTATATACTTTCTTTTATTTTCATAAGGAATGATTTGTAAAATTATATTAAAAATTTGATATTTATCTAAATATTTTTTTAATTTTTCATCACCCCACTCTACCAAATGCAAACCATCTTCAAAAAAATTTTCAATCAAGCCATTTTTTAAAAGCCCATCAAAACCTTCTTGATAAATATCATAATGATACATTTTACCTTGTTGAAAATCATACTCTTGCATGATAGAAAATGTAGGAGAATTAAGCGTTTTTTCTACTCCAAGAAATTGAGCATAATTTTGTACTAAAGTAGTTTTACCGCTTGCTAAATCCCCTTGAAGTAAAATAACTCCATTTTTAGGTAAAATTTCACAAAGCTTATAAAGCTCATTTTGGCTTAAAATCATTTCTTTCATTGGATTTTTACCACATATTTTTCTTGCATAGCTTTTGGTATGCTTTTGGTTGTTGGTATATCTAAGACTTTATAGGTATTGGTATATTCTATAAATTTAATGCTTATTTCATCGCCAATTTTTACTTCTTTACTAGCTTTAACTACTTGATTATTTATACTTACTACACCACTTTTACACATATCTTCTGAAATAGCACGACGCTTAGTAATATTAACTACATTTAAAAATTTATCTATTCTCATAAAAATATTTTATCAAAAAATACAAGAAAATGTTATAAAATGTCTAAATATTTTACATTATATTAAGCTAAATTCGTTAAATTTTACAATCATTTTTTTACAAAGAGGAAAGACAATGAAAAAAGATATTAAAAAAGTAGTTTTAGCATATTCTGGCGGACTTGATACAAGTATAATTTTAAAATGGCTACAAGATGAGTATAAATGTGAAGTAGTAACTTTCACAGCAGATATTGGACAAGGCGAAGAGCTTGAACCTGCTAGAAAAAAAGCGCTTTCTTTGGGTGTAAAAGAAGAAAATATTTTTATTCAAGATTTAAAAGATGGATTTGTAAAAGATTATGTGTTTCCTATGTTTAGAGCAAATGCTATTTATGAAGGAGAATATTTACTAGGTACAAGTATAGCAAGACCTTTAATAACAAAAGCTTTAGTAGAAATAGCAAATAAAACAAAAGCAGATGCTATTAGTCATGGGGCAACCGGTAAAGGGAATGATCAAGTGCGTTTTGAATTAGGTGCTTTGGCGCTAAATCCAAATTTAGCCATCATTGCTCCTTGGAGAGAATGGGATTTAAATAGCCGTGAAAAACTTTTAGCTTATGCGCAAAAACATGGTATTGATATAGCTAAAAAGCCAGGTAAGTCACCTTATTCTATGGATGCAAATTTATTGCATATTTCTTATGAGGGTTTAGTACTTGAAGATCCTGCTGCTAAACCTGAAGCGGATATGTGGCGTTGGGTGAAAGATTTAAAAGAAACTCCAAATGAAAGCGAAGTGATAGATCTTGAGTTTAGTAAAGGCGATTTATGTGCTATTAATGGAGAAAAAATGTCTCCTGCGCAGCTTTTAGCAAAACTTAACGAGCTTGGTGCAAAACATGGTATAGGTCGTCTTGATATTGTCGAAAATCGCTATGTGGGTATGAAAAGTAGAGGTTGTTATGAAACCCCAGGTGGAAGCATACTTTTAAAAGCACACCGTGCTATAGAAAGTATCACTCTTGATAGAGAAGCAGCACATTTAAAAGATGAATTAATGCCAAAATATGCAAGTTTAATTTATAATGGCTATTGGTTCTCGCCTGAAAGATTAATGCTTCAAGCCTTAATTGATGAGTCGCAAAAATATGTAAATGGTAAAGTTAAACTTGAATTATATAAAGGTAATGTAATGGTAATAGGCAGAGAAAGTGCGAATGATAGCTTATTTAGCGAGGCTTATTGTACTTTTGAAGAAGATGCTGTGTATGATCAAAAAGATGCAGCAGGCTTTATAAGATTAAATGCTTTGAGATTTATCATCGCAGGTAAAAATGGAAGAAAATTTTAAAAAGGAAAACAATGAAAGTATTATTAATTAAAGATGTAAAAAGCTTAGGAAAAGCAGGAGAAGTTAAAGAAGTAAAAGATGGATATGGACAAAATTTTTTAATTGCCAAAGGTTTTGCCAAAGCTGCTACGCATGAAGTTTTAAAACAATATGAAGCAGAGCAAAAGAAAAAGGCTGAAAATTTAAGATTTGAACTTGCAAATTTGGAAAAATTAAAAGAGGAATTATCTAAAATCACTATTTGTATAGCTAAGCCTGTAGGAGCTAATGGAAGCTTGTTTGGTGGGGTTACTAAAGATGAAATCGCACATGCATTAAAAGATCAAAAAGGTATAGAGCTTGATAAAAAAAGCTTAGAATGTGATACTATAAAAGAGCTTGGTGTGCATGAAATTTCAGCAAAATTAGGCCATGCAATTCACGCTGTATTTAAGCTAGAAGTTAAAGGAGAATAATGTTTCACGCAACTACAATTTTAGCTTATAAAGGTAAAAATAAATCTGTAATTGGTGGAGATGGACAAGTAAGTTTTGGAAACACTGTTTTAAAAAACAATGCAGTTAAAATTAGAAAATTAAACAATGGAGAAGTATTAGCAGGTTTTGCAGGAAGCACCGCTGATGCTTTTAATCTTTTTGATATGTTTGAAAAACTACTTTCTAGTTCTAAGGGTGATTTATTAAAAGCTGCAATAGATTTTTCAAAAGAATGGCGTAAGGATAAATACCTAAGAAAACTTGAAGCAATGATGTTGGTATTAGATAGAGATCATATATTTTTACTTTCAGGAACTGGAGATGTAGTTGAGCCTGAAGATGGTGCTATAGCCGCTATTGGTAGTGGGGGTAATTATGCACTTTCTGCTGCAAGAGCTTTAGCCAAACATTCAAATTTAGATGAAGAAGAATTAGTCAAAGAAAGCTTGCAAATAGCTGGTGAAATTTGCATTTATACTAATACAAATATTAAAACTTATGTAATTGAGGATGATAAATGAATTTAACTCCAAAAGAGATTGTAAAATTTTTAGATGATTATGTAATTGGACAAAAAAATGCCAAAAAAATCATAGCAATTGCTTTAAGAAATCGTTATAGAAGAATGCAGCTTAGCCCTGAACTTCAAGATGATATCATGCCAAAAAATATTTTAATGATAGGATCAACTGGGGTTGGTAAAACAGAGATTGCAAGACGCCTTGCTAAGATGATGGGACTTCCTTTTGTAAAAGTTGAAGCAAGTAAATATACTGAAGTTGGTTTTGTTGGGCGTGATGTAGAAAGCATGGTTAGAGATTTAGCTAATGCTGCTTTAAATTTAGTAAAAAACGAAGAAAAAGAAAAAAATAAAGACAAAATTAATGAATTTATAGAAAATAAAATTTTAGAAAAACTTTTACCACCTTTACCAAAGGGTGTTAGTGAAGAAAAACAAGAAGAGTATCAAAATTCTTTAGAAAAAATGCGCGTGAAATTAAAAGCTGGTGATTTAGATGATAGCACAATAGAAGTTGAAATTTCACAAAGCGTGTTTGATGCTAATCCAAATTTACCACCTGAAATGGGTGCTATGCAAGATATAGTAAAAGTTATTGGCGTGGGTAATAAAAAAGTTAAAAAAGAAATGAAAGTAAAAGATGCAAGAATAGCTTTAGCTCAAGAAGCAAGTGAAAAAATTCTTGATATGGAAAGTATTAAAGGCGAGGCTTTAAGAAGAGCTGAAAATGAAGGGATTATTTTTATTGATGAGATAGATAAAGTAGCAGTTTCAAGCTCAAATTCAAACCGCCAAGATCCAAGCAAAGAAGGAGTGCAAAGGGATTTGCTTCCTATAGTTGAAGGTAGTACTATACAAACTAAATTTGGACCTTTAAAAACTGATCATATTTTATTTATCGCAGCAGGTGCTTTTCATTTAAGCAAGCCAAGTGATTTAATCCCTGAACTTCAAGGGCGTTTTCCTTTAAGGGTTGAGCTTGATTCGCTAGATGAGGATGCTTTATATGCTATTTTAACAAGACCTAAAAATTCATTACTAACACAATACATTGAGCTTTTAAAAACCGAAAATGTAGAGCTTGTTTTTGAAGATGAGGCTATTAGAGAAATAGCAAAAATAGCAAGCAAGGCTAACGAAGAAATGCAAGATATTGGTGCAAGACGCTTACACACGGTGGTGGAAAAACTTTTGGAAGATATTAGTTTTGAGGCAGATGAATATGCTGGAAAAGTTTATAAAATAGATGATTTTAAAGTGCAAGTTAAACTTGGAGATATCATAGAAAATAAAGATTTAGCTAGGTATATCTTGTGAAAAGTGGCTTTATAAGCATAGTGGGTAGAACTAATGCGGGAAAAAGTTCTATCCTTAATTCTTTATTAGAAGAAAAAGTGGCTATGGTTTCTCATAAGCAAAATGCCACAAGAAGAAAGATTAATGCAATTATAATGCATGAGAATCATCAGCTTATTTTTATAGATACACCAGGCTTGCATGCAAGCTCTAAAGCTATGAATCAGCTTATGATTGATTTGGCGATTAAAAGCATTGCAGATTGTGATGTGATTTTATTTGTAGCTAGTATTTATGATGATATTAAAGATTATGAAAATTTTTTAAGTTTAAATCCTAAAGTGCCGCATATTGTATTAATCAATAAGGTTGATTTGGTAAAAAAAGAAGTCTTACTTAAAAAATTAAGCGAGTATTCTCAGTTTAACTCACATTTTAGCGCTATTATCCCCTATTCTGCTAAGCAAAAATTTTATAAAAAAATTCTCTTAGATGAGATGATTAAGTATTTGCCTGAACATCCGTATTATTTTGATCCTGAGTTTATTACTACCACAAATGAAAAGGATATCTATAGAGATTTTATTTTAGAAGCCATATATGAAAATTTAAGTGATGAAATTCCTTATAGCACTGAAGTAAAAATAGAAAAAATCAAAGAGCTTGAGCAAATTTATTATATTAACGCTATCATCATTACAGATAGTAATTCTCATAAAGGAATGATACTAGGTAAAGATGGAGCTACAATTAAGCGTATAGGTAAAGAAGCTAGGATGAAGATAGAAAAATTAGCGCAAAAAAAGGTAATGTTAAAATTGTTCGTTCAATTAGAAAAAAATTGGCATAAAAACGAGCAAAATCTCAAAAAAATCCTTTATGATGAGTAAAAAAATCATCAAAAAAGATTTTCTTACTTATGAAAAACTTTTATATGTAAAACTTGCAAATCCTATTAGTGAAGATGAAATCTTAAAAAAGAGCTTTGAGGAACTTGGTCTTAAAGATGATTTTTCATATGAGCTAAAGTATTTTCAAGATAAATCTTTTACTCATGTATTTTTGTGTAAATATGAAGATATTTTAGATGTTGATTATGTAATCCCAGAACCCCTGCTCTTTGAAGTGTATTTTAGGAATGATACAAATAGTGAAAATCTTGCATTATTATTTAAGAAAAAATACATAGTTTTAGTGGAGTATTTGGGATGTGAATTTCAAAATTGCAAAGTTATGCCATTAAATACTTATAGTAAAATATATGATGAAAAATTAAAAAATACATATAAAAACATCATAAGTATAGACGATACTCAAAATCTTAGCAGTTTTGATAAATTTAATAGTAATACTTTCTATCAAAAATTATTAAAAAAATATGATCGAGTTAAAATTAATTTTGCTAATAAAGCAAAAATAAATCATTTAAAATCTTTTAGTTTTAAAATTTTATTAGCTTTTACATGCGGGATTTTACTAGCCTTAGTTTATCCTTTGTATTTATATACGCAAAAATCATTTTATGAAAAAGAAAAAATAAAATATGAAAATTTAATCAAAAATCAAGATGATATCTTAGAGCAAGCAAAAATAAATCAAAAACAAAATCAAGAAGTTGAAAAATTACAAGAAAAAAATGAACAAAAAGTTGATTTGTTACAAAAATTTTATGCAAATACGCTCTGCTATAAGGATTTTTATAATTTTTTAAAAGTCTTAAATTCTCATCAAAGTTATATAGAAGCTTTATATATAAAAAATAATGATTTTATCATAAAGCTTAATAAAGATTATGATTTTTATGATGATTTTAAAAAATATCATTTTGTGTTAAAAAATAAAGAGATTAACGATGAAAAAATTACTCTTGTTTTTGAAAAATCTTTATGAAAATTTAGAAAATATCTTTACGAGATTATCTAAACGCGAATTTATATTGACTTTGATAATGGCTTTTGTATTTGGTTTTTTTATAATCTATATGAGTATTTTTGAGTATTTTGAAAAACAAATGAAATTATCAAAAGATGAGTTATTTATTTTACAAGCAAAATATAAGCAAAAACAAGAATTGATTTCTGATTTTAAAGATGAAAAATTGCAATCTTTTGATAATGAAATATCCTTAGAAGAAAATAAAGATTATCAAAGTGTTTTAAAAAATATAGAAAAAAATCTCACTAAAGTAAGGTTTTTACAAATCCAAAGTCATGAAAGTCAAGATCAGTATTTTACTTATTATGATTTAAGATTGAGTTTTAATGGTGATTTTTATTTCTTAATGCAATTTTTACAAGAACTAGATCCTTATATAAAAGTCAAAAATTTAGAGCTTGTAAAATATGAAAATGAATTAAAAATTACATTAAATCTTATTTTTACTCTAGTATAAAAATGATTTTTTTGATAAAATTTATCTAAACATGGCAAGCGATCGCTTCTTTTGAAGAGGAAAGTCCGAGCTGCAATAAGACAAGGATTCCATCTAATGGATGGCTAGGGTAACCTAAGGGAAAGTGCAACAGAAAGAAAACTACCATATTATATGGAAAAGGTGAAACGGTAGAGTAAGAGCCTACCAGTAGCTTTGGTAACAAAGCTAGCTATGTAAACCCAATCCGCAGCAAGAAGGGGTGGTTTTAGTCTTATAATATAACCCTTCGCTTGAACTTGTTTGCAAAAACAAGTCTAGATAAATGATCGCTCTTGACAGAACTCGGCTTATCGCCATGTTTTATTTCATATAAGCAGATGCTTTTTTAAGTTTTTGTAAATTTTTTGCTACTTCATCTTGCTTTTTTTTCATAAAAGCTATTGCCTCATTGGTAAGAGCTAAAGCCTCATTGGGACAATCTTTAAAGTCAGGTTTTTCTATGAGTTTAACTATTTTTTCCACATCTTCAGTATATACAGCTAGTTTAAACTCATCTATCCATTTTTTTTCACTCATTTTTGATGAACTTCTCTCCAAGCCTCTAACAAGCCTTTGACTACATTGATAACTTCATCTACTCTTGCTTCACTATTTTCTATATTTGCTAAAGAAAGAAGTTGTAATTCTCTAGTGTATAGGCCACTTAAGTAGTGTGCTATTTCTCCGCCTTTTTCATAATCAAGGCAATTTAACAATTCTATAAAAATAGCACTAGCTCTTTTTACATAATACACTCTTTCTTCTATATTTCCATTTTGAATAGCTATTTTTATCCTACTTGCAAAGCGTAAAATCCCACTATATAACATCTCTATAAGTTTTTCTTGGGATTCTACACCAGTTTGATTTTGTGAATACGCATTATATACTGCACTATTTAGCATTTAAATCCTCTCTATTTTTAAGAATTTTGATTATTTGCTGCATTAATCATATTTGTAATAACACTTGCTTGGTTATTTAATTTTGCAATTATACCATCATATGCAGCCCATCTTGACCACATTGTGTCATATCTGCTTTCTATGGATTTTTTAGTATTTTCTATAGTTTCGTTTAGATTTTTTGATTCTTTAGTTAAAGAGTCTTTATAACCACCAAAAGAACCATCAGAGCTCATCATCTCGCCCATAGTGTTTTTTAATACCCCAAAGGTTCCAGTTTCTTCTTTATAAACTGAATATATAGTTTTTGGACTTAAGCCAAATTTTTTCAAAAATTCTTTATCACCTTGAATTTCTAGGTTACTTCCTGATGTTCCTTTGATTCTAAATTGAATTTGCTGATTCTCATTACCTTGATTAATGATTTCAAAACTAGCTTCTAAACCTTCTAAACCAAAACTATTTATATGATCAACTAAATTTTTAGCTTTTTCTATATCATCTTTTCCTGTTAGTTTAAAAGGATCTCCATTGGCAGTTTTACTTAAATCTATAGTTTCATCATTATAAGTAATGGTAAAACCACCTTCTTTGAATTCTATATCGCCACTACCAAGATTACTTACTCTATCTCCTGTTAGATCAATGTCTTCAAAGCCATTGTGTCCTACGAAAAATTTCTCAGCCATTTCAGGATCTTCGTTAAATTTAGCATTAAATTTTCCAGAGTCAAAGGTTAAAACCCCATCATTTAAAGTCAAACCATAATCAGCTAGAGATAAACTTACTTTTGAAGAAACTTTAACACCATCTGAAGTATCACTATCTCCAACTGTGATTGTTCCATCTACTGTGATAGTTTGAAGTAAAATATTGTTAATTTGTGATTTTATATTATAAATCGAGCTTACACCTACGAAATTTCCTTTTGTCCCTGCATCAGGATCGTATTTTGTCGCTGCATTAAGATTGATCATCAAATCATTATAAGCAGTAGCTAAACTTTCTAAAGATTGTGCTATGGCTTCAGTATCTTGAGTAACATTGAAACTAATTTCACCCTTTTGTTTAAGCTCTAGGGTAATATCAGGTCCTATATCTGTGATCGTATTAGTTGATCTAATCATCTTAACGCCATCTACACTAAAGATAGCATCCATACCTTTTTGGATATGATTTTCATTGTCTGCTTTTACATTGTAGCCTTGTGGTGTGCTTGTATCTAATTTAATACCAAATTTTTCACTTAATAATTTTGTGGCTTTTTCATCTCTAGCATAATTTGCTTGATCTATATTGCCATCAGCATCAGTTGCATAGCCACCATCAAAAAGACTTAATTCACCACCATTGGTAGCTCTAAATGTAAAAGTATTTTTACCCTCATCAAAGTTTAATTCCACTTTTCCGTTAGTTTGTTTTTTTAAATCTTCTGCTAAGCTCTTATAAGTAGTGTTCTCGTCTATATCAATAGTAAATCTATCATATCTTTCACCATTTTTTATAACAAAGGTAAAAGAGGTTTTTTCTCCTGGATTAAGTAGTTTATCTTCAGGCTTTCCGCTAAATGTTCCACTTATTTTATCTTTATCTTTATTTTCAGTACCTGTTGGTCTAAAACCATACAAACCACCTGCGCTAATGCTATCTTTATCAAGTTTCCAACCCATAGCATCCAAAAGGTTTTCATCACCTGAAAAAGAAATATTATTTTTAGTTCCTGTTTCAGTGCTTTGTACTACTAAACGATAAGGATTGTCTCTATCTCCAGTATTTACTAGCTTAGCTTCTATTTTACCACCTGTGGCGGAATTGATTTTTTCAGCAAGTTGAGCTACGGTTGTACTTTTATCAATTTCTATTTTATAGTCTTTTCCATCTTGGGTAATAGTAAAAGAAGCTTTGCCGTTAGAATCACCTTCTATACCTAAACTACCCATGACGGTAGAGGTTTTGTCTTTAAAACCATTGCTTTGATAAACATCTTTTTGAGCAAGTTGATCGACTATGACTTTCATATTTGAAAGATTAGATAAAGAGCCTACAACTAAGCTAGCAGCAGCACTATCGCCACTCACACTAGGAGAAACTTTCTTTTTGTTAAATTGAGAAGTATCGCCAAGACTATTTACAGCAGTTTGAAAAGCAAGTAGTTTAGCTTCAAGCTCTGCTAAGTCTTTTTGTCTTGAAGTGTTAGTTTCAAGTTGCGTGTTATAAAGCTTTAAGTGAGCATTCATTTCTGCTTCTTTAAGCTTATTAAGTGTATCGCTTGTTAAAACTCCTGAACCTATACCTAAGCTTCCTAAACTACCTACTGCCATGATTAACTCTCCTTATCAAAAATGGTGCCAATAACACCTTTAAAATGTTCTATTAATTTCATAACTTCTTCACTAGGAATTTTGCGTATTAACCTACCTGTGTCTTTTTCGGTGACATTTACATACATTTCGTTTATTTTATCATTATACGCAAAACGCACATTTGTTTCCAATGTTTCCATTTGTCTATTAAGTTTTTCTGTTGCGTTTTTTAATTTTTCATTTAAATTCTCATCTTGATCATTTAAATCAACCTGTTGCTTATTCTCTTGAGATGGCTTTTCAACACTTTTTGTGTTAAAATGAGTTATATTTGTATCTCTTTGAATATTGCTAATGTCCATTTTAAACTCCTTTTTAAAAGACTCTAAAACACACTATCGACACAATTTTAAAAAACTTAATATTTAAATTAAAAATATATATATTTAATAAGCAAAAAGTGTTCTCAAAAAGTTTAAAATTAAAAAATTTCAAACTTTTTGAAGAATTTTTCATCATTTACAAGTAATTTTTTTGCAATAAGTCTGTCTATAACTTCTTTAGAGCAATTTGTCATTAAAGGCCACTCTTTATGATAATCTTCTAATGATCCTTTATTTGTCGCATCAATTGCAACACAATCTTTTTTGATAAATATATCTCTTTTTGCATCGATATTATTTACCACACGCCAAATTAACATATAAGGATTTTCCAAAATAGCATCTGAATCTAAAAAAACTAAAATTCTAAAATGTTTTTTATGAATTTGTAGTTTTTCAAAAATTTGAGCAATTTTTTCTTTTTTATCAATTAAGATCACACAAATTGGAGCAAAGGTTTGGGTGTAAAATTGTTTTAATTTTAAAATATTTTGATCTTTTTCTTTAAAAAGTGAAAACAAAGTTTCATCACTTAGAATTTCAAGTTCAACTTTTTTCTCATCGCCACACGCATCAAGTCCTGCTTTACCACCGTAACAATAAGTGCTTGAAGCATGATCGAGTTGATCGCAAATTCCTTCACTAATAAGTAATTTTTCTTCATCAAAGCGATTAAGTATATAAGGTATGAGCTTGTCATAATCTTGCAAGCAAGGTGCATTTTCATCGACAAAAATAGCATGTTTTACAAAACTCATTTGCCCTACTCCCCAAAAAGTATGCATTACTTGTTTTGCATGAGCTGGATATTTTGCTTCTATTTTGGCTAAGATTAAATTATGAAAAACTCCATTTTCAGGCATGTTATAATCTATCAAATCAGGTGCGTTAGTTTGAAGTAAAGGTAGAAAAACTCTTTCTGTGCCAAGCCCCATGTATTTATCTTCTAAAGGCGGTTTTCCTACAACCGTAGCTTGATAAATCGCATTTTTTTTAGCAAAGATTTTTTCTACTTTTAAGACAGGACAAAGTTCAATAGGAGTATAAAAGCCTGTATGATCTCCAAAAGGTCCCTCGGGTGCAAATTCATTTGGATTTACAAAACCTTCAATCACAAAATCACTATCATAAGGCACATAGAGGTGATTGCTTTTGCATTTTGCCAAAATAGCAGGTTTTTTCTTGATAAAACCATAAAGTAAAAGTTCAAAAATACCTTTTGGTAAAGGCGCTTGAGCACACCAAATATATAAAGGATCTCCACCTATGGCTATACTTACTGGCATTTTTTGATTTGATTTTTTATACTCATGGAAAAAGTGGCTCGCGTCTTTGTGAATTTGCCAATGCATAAGCAAGGTTTTTTCATCAACTACTTGCAAGCGATACATTCCAAGATTATTTTGTTTTCCATCTATGCTTTGAGTATAAACTTGCCCCATAGTGATAAAAGGTGCAGTGTCTTTTTCCCAAGTTTTTAAAATAGGTATTTCATATAAAGAATTTAAGCTTTTGTAGTTAAATTCTCCATCTTTTTTGATGCGTTTTGGTGGGATATTTTTTAAATCAAGCAAGGTTTTGAAAAAATTTAATTTCGCACCAAAGCTTTGCGGTATGTGCATTTTAAGTAAAGAGCTAATTTCTTTAGCTACATCTTCATAATCTTTTCCAAATGCTAAATTTAAAGCTTTTTTGCTGCAAAAAGTATTTAATAATACAGGATAATCGTATTTTTTGCCATTTTTTACTGCATTAGTAAAAAGCAAGGCTTTAGAGTCTTCTTTTTTAACTTCTATATAAGCTAAATGTGCCATTTCAAGTTCTACATCTACTGGCTCATGGATGGTTTTTAATAAATTATTTTTTTCTAAAAGCTCTACGAATTTTTGCATTTATATCATACTTTCTGCTTCTTTTAAAATTTCTTTTGCACCTTTTGCTATCATTTCTTTGGCTAAAAGCTCGCCTGCATTTGAGTAATTTTGCTTATCAATCACTCTTTTTTCTTTTAAAATTTTACTTGCATCGGGTAAGCCCACTATGGCGCGAATTTCTATTTTTTCATCAATGATTTTTGCATTAATTCCTATAGGTACTTGACAACCACCTTCTAGGGTTTTTATAAAATCTCTTTCTATATAAGTTTCTACAAAGGCATTTTTATCGTTTAAGCATTCAAGGTATTTTAAAATTTGTTTATCATCAATGCTTTCTATACCTAAAGCTCCTTGAGAAGCTGCAGGTATTATCTCATCAAGTTCAAAAGCCCTAATGTATTTTATTTCTTTATCTAAACCCAAGCGTTTAATGCCAGCTAGAGCTAAAATAATAGCATCAAATTCCTTAGCTTTAAGTTTTTCTAAGCGTGAGTTGATATTACCTCTTAAAGAAATGATATTTAAATCAGGTCTTAACGCTAAAAGCTGCATTCTTCTTCTAAGACTTGTAGTGCCTACTTTTGCACCTTTTGGAAGAGCATTTAAGCTTTCATAATACTCACTTAAAAAAGCATCATTTACCACTTCTCTTTTTGAAATAGCAGCTAAAACTAAGCCATCAGGAAAGAAGCTTGGCACATCTTTTAAGCTATGCACAGCTAAGTGTGAATCACCTCTTAACATACTTTCTTCAAGTTCTTTTGTAAAAAGTCCTTTTCCACCTATTTTAGCTAAAGGAGAATCAAGTAAAACATCACCTTTAGTTTTAAAACCCTCTAAAGAAATTTCTAAATCAGAATGTGTTTGTAATAATTTATTTTTTATATACTCACTTTGCCATAATGCAAGTTGGCTTTTTCTTGTTGCGATGATTAATTGCATTTTTTATGCTCCTGTATGATTTCTACATCTATGATTTCTTCTTCGTTGTTTGTTTGATGATATTTTCTTTTTTGTTTTGTAAATAATTTTAATATCATCATAAAAAATAAGAGTAAAATTCCCAAAAATGTGCTTAAAATTCCTGGTATTAAAAGTAAAATTCCAACTATAGTTAAGGAAAATAATTTAATCATACCAAATAAATTAGTATTGGCATTTTGCATAGTGATGAGATTTGTCCAAGTCTTTGCTAAAAACATTGCTCCTAAAAACATACTTGCAAAAACTATCATAAAAAAATTTAAAAAACCAAAAAAGACTATAAATAAAATACTAGCAATCAATTCTAAAATCAAAAAAGCACTTAAATTTGTTTTTGCTATCATAAAATTTTCTCTAAGTGTGAAATTACTTCTTGGGTTTTTAAAACTTGTTTTTCTAAGGTATTTCTATGGATTAACTCTACTTCATCGCTTTCTAAGCCTTTACCTATAACTAAAGCATAAGGAAAGCCCATTAATTCAAAATCATTAATCTTTACACCAAAACGCTCATTTCTATCATCAAACAAAATTTCTTTATCTTTAAAATGAGTATAAATTTGCTCGGCAAATTCCATAGCTTTTGTATCTTTTATATTAGAAACGATAATATCTAAAACAAAAGGAGCTAGAGTTTTATTCCAAATACAACCTTTTTCATCATGGCTTGCTTCTATGGCGACAGCTACTAAACGGCTCACTCCCATACCATAACAACCCATAGTGAAAAATTGAGCTTTACCATTTTCATCTAAATAGCTTGCATTCATTGCTTTTGAGTATTTATTTCCAAGTTTGAAAATATGTCCTACTTCAATACCTTTGCTTTGCTTAAGCTTGTGCTGACATTTTGGACAAAGATCATGCTCTTTAACTGCGGTAAGATCTTTAAAGCGTTCTTTATTTAAATTTACAACATTGATTCCAACCAAATGATAATCTTTTTTATTTGCTCCAATAATCATATTTGTTTCATTTTCAAGCTCATGATCAATATAAAAATCAACTCCATTTAATCCTACAAAACCAATAAATCCTGGTACCAAACCTGCTTTTTCTAATTCTTCTTCACTTACATCGGCCAATTCTAATGCATTTGCTGCATTTAGTGCTTTAACTTCTTGCAGTTCATCATCGCCGCGTATAAAAAATACTACAATTTTTTCTTCATTTTCATAAATAGCTTTTTTAGCAATAGCTTTAACAGTATAGTAAGGATTAATTTTAAAAAATTCTGCTAATTCTTCTATAGTTTTTACATTTGGAGTGTGAAATTGTGTAGCAAAGTCAGCTTCTGGTCTTTCATCTTCGCAACTTTTTTTAGCTCTTTTTGCTGCTTCGATATTTGCAGCATAATCACAATGCTCACATAATAATATATCATCTTCGCCATTTTTAGCCAAAACCATAAATTCTTTTGATCCACTTCCACCAATAGCCCCACTATCAGCTTCAACAGCTCTAAAATCAAGCCCTAATCTTGTAAGAATTTTACTATAAGTTTCATGCATAAGATTAAATTCTTTGTCTAAATCAGCTTCATTGCTATGAAAACTATAGCCATCTTTCATTAAAAATTCTCTACATCTTAAAAGCCCAAATCTAGGTCTAGCTTCATCTCTAAATTTAAGTCCTATTTGATATAAATGCAAAGGAAGTTGCTTGTAAGAATTTACTTTATTTCTAACCAAAGCTACTATGGCTTCTTCATGAGTTGGTCCTAAGACAAAATCATTTTCTTTTCTATCTTTAAAGCGTAAAAGCTCTTTACCAAAAACATTAAATCTCCCACTTTCTTTCCAAAGTTCAGCTGGGGTATTAAAACTTAAATTTACTTCTAAAGCCCCTGCTTTATCCATTTCTTCTTTGATGATATTTTTAATCTTATCTAAAACTCTTTTTCCTAAAGGTAAAAAATTATACAAACCACTTCCAATTTGTTCTACAAAAGCACCCTTAACTAAAAATATATGACTTGGCAGGGTAGCATCTTTTGGATTTTCTTTTGTGCTTATGGCATAAAATTTACTAAATTTCATGATTATTCTCCAAATTAAATTCACATTTATAGAAGTTTAAACCTTCCATGCTTTCATTTTTTAAATCAAACACATAACGCATGGCATTTACAACAGAGTCATTTTGCATAGTTCCACTTAGTTTTTTTAAATTTACACTAGGATGATGTAAAAATGCATTCATCACCTGTCTTATAAGCTTTCTTGCTTCTTCATGATTTGAGTGTTTTAAATATCCTTTATCTATGGCCTTTTGTAATTGTTCTTTAGCGATTTCATCAGCTTGCAAGCGTAATTGCTTAACCAAAGGTAAGGTTGCTAGTTTGCTTAGGTGTTGAAAAAACTCATTTGTCATAGTGCCTACTATAGAATAAGCAATCTGGGCTTGATGTTCTCTTAGTGTTAAATTTTTTCTTACAACTTCTTCTAAATCATCAACAGCATAAACTATATTTTTTTCATTTGCTTTTACATCAATATCCCTAGGCACTGCTATATCAAAAAAATATCTTTTATAATCTTTTTCTTCTAATATGTCATTAGTTATAATAGCATGTGGAGCATTTGTGGCGCTAAAAAATATCTCATATTTATTTAATGCTTCTTTTAAATTTGCGATACTTTCGCAATTTGCATTTTCACCTAAATCCTCACAAAGTTTTTTGGCATTTTGTATATCTCGATTTAAAATCAATACTTTGGCCTTAGCATTTAATAAATGTTTACAGGCTAACTCGCTCATTTCCCCTGCACCTACTACAACTGCAGTTTTATTTTCTAAATTTATAAGCTCTTTGGCTTTTGCTACTGCTACTGAAGCAACTGAAATAGGATTTTTGGAAATTTCAGTTTGATTTCTAATATTTGCTGCACATTTAAAAGCATAATGGACTGCTCTAGTTAAATGCACACCACATCTTTGTTCTTGTAGAGCAAATTTATAAGCATCTTTTAATTGTCCAGCAATTTGTGTTTCTCCAATAACTAAACTATCAAGTGAGCTTGCCACAGAAAATAAATGATGGATAGCCCCACTATCTTCATAAAAATCAGCTTTTGTGCTTAAATTTTCTTTATCAACCCCACAAAGCAAACTAAGTGTTTTTAAAATATGTTCATTGATACTTTCAATTTCTCCGATAAAAAGAAAAATTTCAACTCTATTGCAAGTGCTAAGCACTAAACTTTCTAGAATTTTATTATTAGTATGGATTAATCTTAATAATTCTCTTTTTTTATCTTCATTAGAAAAGGAAAGTTTTTCTCTAGTAGCAATATCTGTATTTTTGTGCGTAAAACTGATACAATAATAATGCATTAAAATTCCCTTTCTATCATACTTTTAATAATATCTTCTAAATCTTTTATATTGTATTTTTCTATGGCTTTTAAGGCATTATTTGCATAGGTGTTTAATTCTTGACCAATTTGATTAAAAATTTCATGCTCTTGCATTTTATTTTTAATCCAAGTAAGTTCATCTATGTTTAAATCTTTCTTGTAATAAGACTTAAGTATTTCTTGATCTTGTGGATTTAATTTTTCATATAAATACATATAAGCAAGAGTGGTTTTACCTTCTTTAAAATCATTCATGGCGGGTTTGCCTAAGGTTTGTTCATCGCCTTTGATATCTAAAATATCATCTACGATTTGAAAAGCCAAGCCCAAGTTTTTACCATATTCTGCAAAATCATCTTCATTTAAATTAGCAAGTATAGCCCCACATCTTGCACTAGCTTCGATTAAAACGGCTGTTTTGTTATATATCATTTGCAAATAAGCGTTTTTATCGGTATTGAAAGTTTCGCTTAAATTTACATCCATTAATTCACCAATGGAAAGCTTTACAACAGCATTGGAGATGATTTTTGCTAATTTTAAATCTATTAAAGAAAGTTCATAGAAGGCTTTTGAGTATAAAATATCTCCAAGCATGATAGCATTTTTGGCTCCAAATTGTTCATTGATAGATTTTACACCTCTTCTTAATTTTGCTTCATCAATCACATCATCATGCAATAAGCTTGCAGCATGGATTAATTCTATAATGGCACAAATTTTATAACTAATATCGTTTTCACTAGCTATTTTTAAAAGTAATTTTGAGCGTAATTTTTTACCGCCTTGAAGTTTTGAACTCATTGTTAAAATAGGCTTGTAATTTAATTCAGATAAAAATTCATGCATATATTGATCTATCTTTTGCACCATGCTTTCCTTAATTTTCTTATAATTATATTTTATTAAATTTTACTTTAGTTTTGATTAAGAGTGACTTTTCTAGGATCTAAAAATTCCACTTCTAATCTTTTATCTCTATCTTCTATGTAGATAGTGAAAATAGCCTCACCTTTTTTAAAATCATTAAATTCAAGTATTAATCTTGCTCTATCTATGTGTGGATTTTTATAATCAGGCACTAAAGTTTGATCTACCCAATTTAAATTTCTTCTTAAAGACATCACAAATTGCCTAGGGTATTTTTTATACCTTGAATGAACGATGATATTAGTTTGATCAAATAAAGTCCATGAAAAGTCAAAATAATAAATCTCATCAGGATAATCAATTTCTTTTATTTTTACACTTGCTTTTTCATCTTTACTTAAGGTAAATTTGTAAGTATAATCAAAAAATACTTCAGCTTTTAAAAAATTAAACATCAAAAATAAAGATAAAAATAAACGCAAAATCAACCCTCATGCCCTAAAATTTCAGCACTTAAGCCTATATAAAAATCATTTTTTCTCTCATCTATTAAGAGTGAATTTTCCATTTGAAATTGTGCTACATCATTTTCATTTAAATTATTTTTTTCTAAAAGCTCTATCATAGCGATATGATCGGCTAATAATTTTTCTAAAACATTTTCTAATGCACCTAAATTTGCATATTTTATTGTTTCGATAAATTTTTCTTTAGGGCTTTTTGCAAACATTTCATCAAAAATATCCATTTTTAACCTTTTATGTAAGTTTGAATTTTTTCTATTAAAGTAGTTTTATCGTTAGCTTCATCTAAGTCTTTAATTTCTTTTTGCCAAGAAATATGTATATAATCCATCTTAGCATTTTTAGCACAAAGTCTGTCTTTTAAGCTATCGCCTATGAAAATACTTTTTTCATATTTTGCTTCATCTGCGATTAATCTTAGCATCATAGGATCAGGCTTAGCTTCTATACCATAACTAACACCTAGTATTTTATCAAAATATGAAAGAATGTTTTGTTTTTTTAAAATAGGTACCAAGCTTTCTTGAGGTGCATTTGTGGCTATAGCTAAATAGCAATCATTTTTTTTACAAAATTCCAAAACCTCAAGCACACCATCAAAAAGCACCACGCTTTGATCATAATGCTTAATAAAATACTTCTCATAACCTTCTTTAAAGCTAGTATGTGAGTAAGTATCAACCCCGTAAAAAATCTTAGCATAATTTTGTCCAGGAGTATTGATAGTATCTAAAATAAACTCTCTTTTTAAAGGTTCTAAATTTAAATCCGCTCTTATTTCATTTACCGCACATATTATAGCATTAGCACTATCTATAAGCGTGCCATCCATATCAAAAATTACATTTATCAATATTCATCCTTAAATTTAATTTTATATTTGTCTTTTTTATAACTTTGATTATTTTTTAGCTTATATAAGGCATTGGCTTTTGAAGCTAAGGTTTTTTGGTCTAAACTTTCATCTAAACACTCATTTACAAAAATCTCCAAAGCCTTAGTATAAGTAGAATCTAAAAACACCGCTTGAATTTTCTCAAAGATTTTAGCATTTTTTTGCATTCTTTCCCTAAAAAGAGTTAAATCAAAATCTTCTCTTTTTAAAGCACTCACAGCAGAATTAGTAAATTTTTCTAAAGCTCTTACATATTTTACCCTTAAAGCTTTTTCATCATTTTTCATTCTGCTGCACTTGTATTGATTCTACATTGTAATGCTTCTTGTACTAAATTTCTTGCTATTGAAGCTTCAGCATCTACAATGTGTAAATGTTTATCAGTATGTGGGAAAATGATCTTAGCACCTGTACCACTTGTTTTTAAAACCGTTTGTATGGGTTTGTTAAAGCTAGAAAGCACTTGATAGAGCATATCAAGCTTAGCTTCATTACTTATAGTTATAATAGCAACTGAGCATTCTTCTATATTTGCTACTTTTAATGTTTCTACTTGGGCTACATTTGCAAAAAAGATATTTTCATTTCTACTGCGGCCAAGTTCAACTAAATTTAAATCACTTTCTAAAACCAAATATGGAATACCTGTTTTTTTGATCTTTTGTACCACTTCTTGACCTAATCTTGTATAACCAAAAATGATAAAATGATCTTTCATTTTTTGATCACATAAATAAAATTTAGCCATATCATTTTGCTCACCTTCAGCTGCGTTGGCTATTTTTCTAAGATTATTTAAAATAAAAGGCGTTGCAACCATAGTGACGATAGAAACTATAATAAAAATTTGTGCTGTTTTTTCATCTATAAGTGAATTTACTTGCATTAGCGAAAATACTGCTAGCGCAAATTCTCCAATTTGAGAAATACTCAAAGCAGTTTTTAACGCTACTCTTTTTCTTGTATAAAGGATTAAAAGACCATAGATTACTACAAATTTTATCAATAAAACCAAGCTTACAAAAACAAAAATCAAAAACCAATTTTCAAAAACTATATGAAAATCAATTTGCAAACCAACACTGATAAAGAAAAATCCTAAAAGCAAATCTCTAAAAGGAACCAAATCTGCTTCTATTTTATGTTTATATTTAGTTTCAGCTATCAAAGCTCCAGCTATGAATGCTCCAAGTGAGTATGAAAAGCCAAAAGAATGAGCCAAAAAACTTGCTCCTATTACAGTAAAAAGTATGGTAGCGATGAAAATTTCATTTGCGTTAGTTTTAATGATGAATTTTAAAACATAAGTAAAAAGGTATTTGCCTATAAAATAAAGCAAAACAAGTAAAATCACAGCACTGACTAAAGTTGTAAGTAAAAGTTTTGAAATATCAGCATTTTGAGAACTAAATATATCAATCATTAATAGCAGTGGTATCACAGCAATATCTTGAAAAAGTAAAATTCCTAAAGCTTTTCTGCCGTATTCTTCGTTGATATCGCCATTATCATTAAGTATTTTTAAAACTATAGCAGTGGAAGATAAGGCTAGAGCAAAACCTGCTATCATTGCGATATGGCTTGCTATACCTAAAATATAAGTTACAAGTAAAGTACAAACCAAACCACAAGTTAGCATTTGCAAACTTCCATTTAAAAATACTTCTTTTTTCATTGCCAAAAGATGTTTAAATGAAAATTCAAGCCCTATGGTAAACATTAAAAAAACTATGCCAAATTCAGCTACATGTATAACAAATTCATTAGTGCTAAAACCATAAAATTCACGCACAAATAAACCTGTAGCTATATAACCTATAATAGTTGGAATACCAAATTTTTTAAGTATAACATTAAGTATGACAGCAACTGCTACTGCAGTTAAAAATAAAGTTATAAAAGCATCCACTCACCAACCTTTTGTAATGTTTTTATTATTTTATTTTTTCTAAAAAAATTAAATCAAAATTACTTCTATGTTTAACTACTGCTCTTGATTTTGAAGGATTATCTCTTCTATCAAGTTCTAATCTTAACTCTTCAATAGTGTTTTCAAACTCATCAATTTTTGTTTTTAGTTTTAAAATCACATCAACACCAGCTAAATTAACCCCAAGATCTCTTGTTAAGCGTAAAATCATTTTGATTCTATCTATATCTTTTTGAGAATAAAGTCTCATTTTACCATCGGTTCTACTTGGCTCAACTAAACCTTCTTTTTCGTATTGTCTTAGAGTTTGTGGATGTATACTTAAAACTTTTGCAACAACACTTATAAGATACACCGGTTCATCATAACTATGCTCCATTACTTACTCCTTTCAAGGTAATTTTTCTTCTAAAATTTTTACAAATTCAGGATCAAGGCTATTAATATCAGGTATTTTTACATTTAAAATTAAATACATATCCCCATAAAGATCTGTTTTTCTATTTTGCACTCCATAGCCTTTAAGTCTAATTTTTTGATTGTTTTTAGAATTTGGTGGTATGGTAATTTTAACTTCTTTTCTTGGGGTATGCACACTGATTTTATCTCCAAAAAGCGCTGTTTTTAAGCTAATTTCAACCTTTTTGTACAAATCATCATCTTCTCTTTCATATTCATCGCTTTTTTCAAGTTCAACTTTTAAAATCAAATCCCCTCTTTGCCCTTGAAAGCTTTTTCCTTTACCTCGTATGCGTAGCTTTTCGCCATCTTTTATGCCATGTGGAATTTTGATTTTAACTTGCTCGTTATTTATATTTACCAAATGCTCACCACCTAAAATTCCTTTTTCAAAAGGAATTGTAACACTTGCTTGCAAGTCTAAATCTTCTTCAAATCCTCCAAATCCTCCAAAGCCACTTCTAAAATTATTACTAGAACTAAAACCGCCACTAAATCCTCCAAAGCCTCCGCCAAAAATATTTTTTAAAATATCATTGATGTCAGCTCCACCTGCATTTCTTGAAAAATCATGAAAACTTTGCCCACCAAACATAGAATCGCCATATCTATCATACTGAGCTCTTTTTTTCTCATCACTTAAAATTTCATAAGCGGCGTTAATTTCTTTGAATTTTTCCTCAGCACCATTTTCTTTGTTAATATCAGGATGATATTGTCTTGCTAATTTTCTATAAGCTTTTTTTATCTCATCTGCACTAGCGTTTTGCGAAACTCCTAGTGTTTCATATAAACTATTACTCATTTTTATTATTCCTTAATTTTTTATAAGATTATATCAAAAACTTTAGTCTTAGTCAATCAACTTTTATAAGTTTTAAAACTAAAGGTTTTATTTACAATTGTGTAAAAATAAAATTTTATACTTGCATTAAATGATTTTACAAAGGATAAAACATGAAAAAAACTATGATTCTTTCTTTGGCATTGGCAACTAGTCTTTTTAGTGCTAGTATTGATTTTAAACAAGCAGATGATAATGTAAAAAGAACTTTACCAACTGATAATCAAAATACTATACTTTCTTATCATGATTCCATACAAAAAGTTAAAAATTCAGTTGTAAATATCTCAACTTCTAAAACTGTTCAAAGTAGTTCATTTGGAATTGATGATTTTTTCAATGACCCTTATTTTAGACAATTTTTTGGTTTTGATTTCCCACAAGCTCCAAAAAATAAAAAAAATAAAGAAGTTGTAAGTTCATTGGGTTCTGGTGTAATTATTTCAAGCGATGGTTATATTATAACAAATAATCATGTTATAGAAGATGCTGAAAAAATCACTGTAAATTTACCTGATTCTAGCACTGAATATAAAGCTAAATTAATCGGAGCTGATCCTAAAACAGATTTAGCAGTGATAAAAATAGAAGCAAAAAACTTACCCGCAGTAGTTTTTGCTGATTCAGATAAATTACTAGAAGGTGATGTAGTGTTTGCTTTGGGTAATCCTTTTGGTGTTGGAAGTAGTGTTACAAGTGGGATTATTTCGGCCTTAAATAAAAACAATATAGGTCTAAATCAATATGAAAATTTCATCCAAACTGATGCTTCTATTAATCCTGGAAATTCAGGCGGAGCTTTGGTAGATAGTAGAGGAGCTTTAGTTGGGATAAATTCAGCCATACTTTCAAGAAGTGGTGGAAATAATGGCATAGGTTTTGCAATCCCTTCTAATATGGCAAAATCTATTGCACAAAAACTTATTGAGCATGGAAAAATTGAAAGAGGATATTTAGGCGTAGTCATAGGAGCTTTAACTCAAGATATTAAAAAAGCCTATACTAATCAAGAAGGTGCTTTAATCACTGAAGTACAAAAAGATTCAGCAGCTTATAATGCAGGGTTAAAAAGAGGAGATTTGATTATAAAAGTAGATAAAACTGTGATTAAAAGCCCTATGGATTTAAAAAACTACATAGGAAGTATTGATCCAAAACAAGCAGTAGAAGTAACTTATGAAAGAGATAATAAAGTCAAAACAGCTAAATTTATGTTAAAAACAGATGAAAAGTCGCTACAATATGAAAAAGGTTATATTGATGGTCTAAAATTAGTGGAACTTGACTCTAAGAATAGACAGCAATACCGCATACCTGAAAGTATTAGTGGTATTTTAATTACCGAAGTTACTCCAAAATCAAAAGCTGAAAAAATAGGTTTTGAGCAAGGTGATATTATTATAGGTGTTGATCAGTATGAAATTTCAAATTTTAAAGAATTATCTAAGGCTTTAGAATTAAATAAAGGTAAAGAGTATGTTAAAATTTGGATTAATAGAGGCGGATTTGTAAGAGCTTTACTTTTTTAAGAAAGGAAAAAAATGACAAATATTTTAATGATAGAAGATGATTTAGAATTAGCAGAGATTATAGCTGAATATTTAGAGCAATTTGATATGAAAGTAGATATTGCTCATGAACCTTATATAGGTCTTTCAAGACTTGCTTTAAATCCTTATGATTTAATCATTTTGGATTTAAGCTTACCTGGACTTGATGGACTTGAAGTATGCGAGGAAATTCGTAAAAAATATGATACACCTATTATCATTTCAAGTGCAAGGCATGATATTAGCGATAAGGTTGCAGCACTTGATTTGGGTGCAGATGATTATTTACCAAAACCATATAATCCTCAAGAACTTCAAGCAAGAATTAAAAGTCATTTAAGAAGAATTTCAAACACAAAAACTGCTCAAGCTCAAGTTAAAAAAGATCTTGTATATGATAAATATAAACATACTATCACTATGAAAGATCAAGAAATTAGCTTTACTAATGCTGAATTTGATATTTTGAGTTATTTAATTAAAAAAGAAGGTGGAGTGGTAAGCCGCGAAGAGCTTGTGTATAATTGTAGCTCTATTAGTGAAGATTCTAGTAATAAAAGTATAGATGTAATCATTAGTAGAATCAGACAAAAAATCGGAGATGATCCTAAAACTCCAAAATACATTCATTCAATCAGAGGTATAGGATATAAATTAACTCAATGAATAAATCATCAATTTTTTATACTATAACCTTTGTTTTTTTGCTTGCAAGCGTTAGTGTAATTTTAGCTTTTTTATGGCTTATAAAATATGATCAACAAAATTACACTAATGAGCTTAATGCAAAATATTCTTTTATAGCTAATGCAAGATTATTATATTTTAATCATGTGATTAGTGAAAGAGAATTTTATGAGCAAACAAAAAATTACAAAATGATAGAATTAACAACTCCATCAGCCATAAGACAAATCATCTATAAAGCTGAAACTATAGCACGGGCTCAAACTAGCACAGGTGTAGTTGAAATCATTACTTTAGAAGATAATGTGTATTTAAAAATCATCTTTGATGGTAAGCTTTATTTATATAAAGATTTAGAATATCAAGGTTATCGTTATTTTGTGATCAAGCTTATTGCTAGTATAGTAGTAATGGTTTTATTGATTTTATATATTTTTATCATTAAAAAATTAAAACCACTTAGAGCTTTAAAAAGACAAATTGATAAATTTGGCGAAAATAAACTCAATGAAATTCAAAATGTTAGCAAGGGAAATGATGAAATTTCTCAAGTAGCAACAGCCTTTTATGAGTCTATTTTAAGAATTCAAAAACTAAACACTTCAAGGCAGTTTTTCTTAAGAAATATTATGCATGAGCTAAAAACCCCCATTACTAAAGGTTTAATTACTTTAGAAATGCTTGAAGATAGCAAATATAAAGAAAGATTAGTGGGTGCTTTTAATCGTTTAGAGATTTTGATTAATGAATTTGCAGCCATTGAGCAAATTACTTCGGGTGCTGGTTTGATTAATTTAAAAAAATACAATATCTTAGATCTTTTAGATGAAGCTAAAGATATAGCTATGAGTGATGATGAAAAGGTAAAAATTAGTATAAAAGAAAGTTTTAGTGTCAATGTAGATTTTAAACTTTTTACCACTGCAATGAAAAATATGATAGATAATGCGACAAAATACTCTGATGAAAATTGCGTTACTATAGAAATAACTAAAGATTATCTTTGCTTTAAAAACAAAGGAAAAGCCTTAGATAAAGACTTGAAATACTATACTCAAGCCTTTACGCAAGGCAAGAAAAATAAAGATAGTTTTGGACTTGGATTATACATTGTTAAGACTATTTTAGATTCTCATAAACTCACGCTTTATTATGAATATAAAGATGGTATTAATCATTTTTATTTTAATGATATACAAAATATAATTTTAAACTAGGAAATTCATGCCCTTATCGCGTTTAAATGAAGAACAATATAAAGCCGCTAGTGCTCCTTTTGGACATAATCTAATTATAGCAAGTGCAGGCACGGGTAAAACTTCAACTATAGTTGCAAGAATAGCTTTTTTACTTCAAAATGGTATAAAGCCTGAAAAAATTATGCTTCTAACCTTTACAAACAAAGCTAGTAAAGAGATGATTGAAAGACTTGGTAGGTATTTTGATAAAAGCATTACTTCAAAAATCACAGCAGGAACCTTTCATAGTACTGCTTATTCTCTACTTAAAGAGTTAAATCACGATATTATTTTAAAACCTGCGAGTGAGCTTAAAATTCTTTTGCGTTCTATTTTTGAAAAACGCACTTTTCATCATTTAAGCGATACTAAACCTTATATGCCAAGCTATTTGTATGATGTGTATTCTTTATTTCAAAATACTAATGCAAACTTAGATGAATTTTATAATTGGTTTTGTCAAAATTATGATGAACAAGCTGTTTATGCTGAAATTTATGAAGATATTTTAAAAGAATACGAAGAAGAAAAAATGCGTTTTAACTATGTGGATTTTAATGATTTATTGATCAAATTAAAACATATTTTAGCTTCACATCATTTTGAATTTGATGAGATTTTAGTAGATGAATATCAAGATACTAACACCTTGCAAGGCTCGTTAATTGATGCTTTTAAAAGTAAAAGTTTGTTTTGTGTGGGTGATTATGATCAAAGTATTTATGCTTTTAATGGGGCTGATATTTCTATTATAGGAAGTTTTAAAGATAGATTTGTCGATGCAAATATTTTTACTTTAAATAAAAACTATCGTTCTAGTAAAAATATACTTGCGTTAGCTAATAAGGTTATTTTAAACAATGAAAGATTATATCCTAAAGAATTAATTGTAACTAGAGAAGGAGATTTTAAAGCGCCAAGTTTGCTAACTTTTAATGAATTATTTGATCAATACTCTACCATAGCAAAAATAATCTTACAAAGCGGGGTTAATCTTGATGAAATTGCTGTGATTTTTAGAAACAATTCTAGTGCAGATGGAGTAGAAGTAGCCTTAAGAGAACTTGGCATAGCAAGCAAAAGAAAAGGTGGAGGAAGTTTTTTTGAAAGCTTGGAAGTTAAAAACTTTTGCTCTATGCTTGCAATCGTGCTTAATCCAAAAGATATCATGGCTTTTATACATTTACTTGAATACACCAAAGGAGTTGGTGGGGTTTTGGCAAAAGATATTTTTGATGCTTTATTAAAATTAGGAAATTCTAGTTTAATTAAAGGCTTTTTAAATCCTGATAGTAGTGTGAATTTAAAAAAATACAAAAAACAAAGTTACCAACTAGGACTTTTTGATGATATTGAGGAGCTAGCCTCGCCTTCAAGATTTAACTTAGAAAGTGAATTTAACACCCACCCTATTTTAAGCTTACCCAAAATCAACGAGTTTTGTGCAAAAAATCTTGAAAAAATTTATCTTTTTATTAAAAAAGCAAGTGAGTGTAAAATCTCGACCCAACTTGTAGATTTGATTTTAGAAAATGATTATTTTAAAGAAATTTGTGATATTTTGGCAACTAAAAGAGCGACTAATAAAAATTCCAATGTTGATTTAAATAAAAAAAATGAAATTTTAGAAAAAATCAACGCGAAAATGTTTGTATTAAAAGAACTTGCTAAAAATTATAGCGATAATTATAAATACTATAACTTTCTTACTCTTGGTGCTAGTGAAATGAGTAGTGGTAGTGGGGTTAATCTTTTAAGCATACATGCTAGTAAGGGGCTTGAGTTTGAACTTGTATTTGTAATTGATCTTGCACAAGGAAGATTTCCTAACCAAAAACTCATGAGCATGGGTGGAAGTTTGGAAGAAGAAAGAAGGCTTTTTTATGTAGCTGTAACTAGAGCCAAAGATACTTTATACTTAAGCTATGCAAAATATGATAAGATTAAAAAAAGCAATTATCAACCCTCGTGTTTTCTAATCGAAGCAGGTATGTGCAAAGAAGAATAAAAATAAGACTTTATTAATCTTTTTATATTATGATTAATAAAAATCATTCAAGGAGAAAAAATGAATAGTGTATTATTCAAAGGAAATAAAGTAAATTTAAAAGGAAACAACATCCAAGTTGGTGACATGGCTCCAAATATCACTTTAAAAGCCAAAGATCTTTCAGGTGTTGAAATTGCTCCAAAAGGTAAAACTCAAATTATTATCAGCGTTCCAAGCCTTGATACCCCAGTATGTGCAACCGAAGCTAGAGAATTTAATAAAAAAGCAGCAGCAAGCGGTGTAGAAGTAATCGTAGTTAGCATGGACTTACCATTTGCTATGGGTCGTTTTTGCTCAACTGAAGGTATAAATAATTTAACTGTTGCGAGTGATTTTGTTTCTAAAGAATTTGGTGAAAAATATGGTGTTTTAATGGCTGATGGTCCGCTTGAGGGAATTTTAGCTAGAGCAGTGTTTGTAATTAAAGATGGCGTAGTTGCTTATAAAGAATTAGTAAATGAAGTAACAGAACTTCCTAATATGCAAGCTTTAGAAAATTTCTTTAGTCAAAGTTGTGGATGTGGTGGTTGTGGTTGCCACTAAATTTTAAAAGCCTGCAAAAGGCTTTTAAATCTAATTGCAAAAATACTTAAAAACAATATTAGCAATTAACCTTTTCTAATTTTGGAGCAATAACAAATCTACAATAAGCTTGGCTAGGATTATTTTTAAAATATTTTTGATGATAGTTTTCAGCCTTATAAAATTTTTCTAGTTTTAAAACTTGTGTAACTATGTCTTTAGTGTAATATTTTTGTGCTTTTTGTAAAAAATTGCTAATAATTTTTAACTCCTCATTAGTTTGATAAAAAATAACTGATCTATACTGCGTTCCTTCATCAGCTCCTTGTTTATCTAAGCTTGTTGGATCGTGCATTTTGAGAAAAATTTCTAAGATTTTTTCTAATGAAATTTGTTTTTCATCATAAATTATCTTAGCTACTTCTATATTCCCATCACCATTTATCACGCTTTCATAATTTGGATTTGGCTTACCACCGCTATAACCTACTTCTGTATAAACTACGCCTTTGATTTCATCAAACACAGCCTGAGTACACCAAAAACAACCCGCACCTAAGATAATTTCCTTATTTGTCATTATTTTTCAAATCCTCATTTTCTTTTAAAACAAGCTGCATAAGATAAAGCTCTTCCCCGTCTATGATTTTTAAATCTTTATCTTCGCATTTTGGGCACCAAAAGATATTATTTTCAAGTACTCCACTAAAATGGCACTTTTGACACTCAACTACTACTTCTTGAATATGCATAATAAATTTAGCATTCTTACACAAGGGACTATTTTCTTTAAAAGTTTCAAAGCTTCTTTGCAAAAGTGGAGGTTCAACCCCACTTAAACGCCCTATTTTAACATGCACTTCTTCAATAACTTTTTCTTGAGCATATTCTTCACAAAGTTCTAGTAATGATTCTGTAATACTTAACTCATGCATTAGCAAATTCTTGGTAAAAGCTCGCCTTTTGGAGCTTCTAAAATGCGTTTTGCTCCATAAGCATTTTCTAAAACCACTCTTGCTTTTTTATTAGCTGTGATTTCACCTATAATAGCTGCATTAGTATTAAATTGTTTTAAAATTTCTAATGCTTTTTGTTCATCTTTTTTATCTACACAAATAATAAAAGTTCCTTCATTTGCAAGCTCATAAGGCTCATACCCAAAAAGCTCACAAACCCCTAAAACTTCATCGCAAACTGGGATTTTTTCTTCAAATATTAAAAGCTCTAAATTACTTAATTTAGTCCATTCATTTAAAACTGCACTAAGCCCACCACGCGTAGCATCACGCATTGCTTTTATGGAAATATTTGCATTTAAAAGTGTTAAAACTTCATCTTTTAAGCTTTTACAATCACTTTGGATATTTGCCTCTAAATTATTTCTTTCAATCAAAACCGCACAACCATGAGCTCCAATATCCCTTGAAACTAAGATACTACAACCACTTTTTAAGTTTTTGGTATTGATTTTTTGTATATTTTTACCTATACATGAAGTATTAATGTATATTTCATCGCCTTTATTTTTAGGAACAACTTTAGTATCCCCGCAAACTAGCTTTACTCCCGCTTTATCGCATTCTTCTTTTATAGATTTTAGTATAATTTTTAACTTTTCTAGCTCAAAACCCTCTTCTAAAATTAAAGCTAATGATAAATATAGTGGTTTTGCTCCCACCATTAATACATCATTTACGCTACCACAAACTGCTAATTTTCCTATATTTATATCTTTTAAAAAGATAGGATTTAATACAAAAGAATCAGTACTAAAAGCCAAATCATCTAAAATAGCAGCGTCATTTGCTTCTTTTAAAACATCATTTTCAAAAATAGAAAAAATTTCACTTATCAAAGCATTCATTTCTTCGCCACCGCCACCATGGGCTAAAGTAATTTGCTTCATTTTATGCCTTATCTTGATAGTATTTATAATAAGCCGCGCAAGCTCCTTCACTAGAAACCATACAGCTACCTATGGGATTTTTTGGAGTGCAAGCTTTTGCAAACACCTTACAATCGTAAGGCTTAGCTAAGCCTCTTAAAATTTGACCACAAATACAAGCCTTGCTTTCGTTTTTACTTTGTACTTTACAATCAAACACTTTGCTAGCATCTAAGTGTGCAAATTCATCTTTTAGACAAAGCCCGCCATTTACAATCACTCCAAGACCTCTAAATTCAAAATCACAAGGTTTAAAGTATTTTTCCACTAAAGCCTTAGCTTTTAAATTTCCTTCTTTGCTAACTACTCTGTGATATTCATTATAAACTTCAAAAGTATTTGCATTCATTTGCTCTACTATATTTAACACACTAAGCATTATATCAACTGGCTCAAAACCACTCACTGCTATAGGAGTTTTGTATTTTTTAGCAATAGGTTCATAAATGTTTGATCCTGTGATAACGCTTACATGGGAAGGCCCTAAAAAGGCGTCAATTTTTACATTTTCATCTTGCATGATAGCTTCTACCGCGGGTGGAACCAACACATGATTAATATGAAAAAATAAATTTTTTAAATTTAAAGCTATACCTTTTTCTATAATCACCCCACTCATAGGTGTAGTTGTCTCAAAACCTATGGTAAAAAAGATTATATTTTTTTCAGGGTTTTTTAAAGCTATATCTATCACATCCAAAGGTGTATAAAGTGCTCTAATATCAGCCCCTTTAGCTCTAAGATCAATTAAGCTTTCATAACTTCCTGGCACTTTAAGCATGTCACCTAATACACAAAAGATAGTATTTGGCATACTTGCAAGCTTTAAAGCTACATCAATACGCTCTCTAGGCATAACACACACAGGACAGCCTGGGCCATGAACAAAATTAATTTCTTTTGGCAATAAATCAGGCAAACCAAATTTCATAATACTATGCGTATGTCCACCGCAAATTTCCATGATATTAATAGGCTTAGTAATTTTAGAAGCAATAAGTTCTTTTAAGGTTAAAATTCTTTCTTTATTTCTAAAATCATTAATTAAATCCATTTTTTAGCCCCATATCGCCTTCATTTTCATCGATTTGTCCATTTTGCATTTTCTCTGCTATATCAGCATAAATTTTTAAACTTTCTTGTGCAGCTTGAGTGTCGATTTTCTCCATAGCAAAACCCACATGTATAAGCACATAATCGCCTACTTTTAAAGGCTCGCTTATTAAATCCAAACTTACTCTTCTTTTAACCCCTAAAGTTTCTACTATGGCTGAATTTAGCTCATCAATTTCTAAAATTTTAGAAGGTATAGAAAGACACATTAGTTAAGCTCCTTTTTCATTTTTAGATAATTTATCCAAAGATCAAATCCTGTTTTTGTTTTACTATCTAAAATCATAATATCTATTTTAGGATTTAATCTTTTAGCTGCCATAGAAGCTGCTTTGAAATCAAAGTCAAAATATTGAGCCAAATCGGCTTTAGTAATGACCAATAAATCAGCCTTTCTAAACATCACTGGATATTTTTCTACCTTATCACTACCTTCTGTTACTGAAAGTAAAACTACATTTAAATGCTCGCCCAAATCATAACTTGCAGGACATACTAAATTTCCCACATTTTCAACAAATACTATATCAAGTTCACTAAGTTTAAAATGATGTAAAGCTTCATGCACCATAAAAGCATCTAAATGACAAGTTTGTCCTGTAGTAATTTGATGAGCTAAGCCTCCTGCTTTAATAATGCGATTTGCATCATTATTAGTTTCTAAATCTCCTTCAACCACAGCTATTTTTAAATCATCTTTTAAAGTTTTTATAGTTTCTTCTAAAAGCGTTGTTTTACCGCTTCCTGGGGAACTCATTAAATTAATACAAAGAGTATTATACTCATTAAAATGCTCTCTATTATGAGCTGCTTGATGATCATTTTTTGATAAAATTTTACTAATAACATTAATAGTTTTTTCATCTTTTAAAACAGGATTTTCATGATGGTGATCATGATGATGTTCATGTCCATTAATAGAACAACCGCAATCTTTACACATAATCTTTCCTTTATATTTTTATTTTATTGTATATAAAAAAGTATTAAAAAAATATGAGTTTTATTAAGTTTTTAAAGATAAATAATGCACAAGTTGCCCAAGTGCGATAGAACTATCATTGCAAGGAAATTGCAAAGAAGTTTTATAAGCAAAATTTTTTCGATCTAAAATTTCAAGCAAGGTTTTGTTTTGAAATACCCCACCACATAAAAGCACTTCTTCTTTAAAATCTTTTGAGTATTCTATAATTAAATTTGCAATGCCATTTAGCAAACCTGTGCTAATTTTAACTTTATCTTTATCTTCTAAAGCTTGCAAAAAAGCATTTTTAAAGCAAATTTCTTTTTCTTTGATGTCAAATTTGTAACTATAATCAAGATTTTTATCATAATATTTTTCCATCAAAAGCCCAATTTGTGCTTCATAATCAAGCTTTTGTATATTAAAAGCAAAAGTGCCAAAAGCATCAATAATCCTACCAAGAGAACTCGTATATAAAGAGCTTTGAGTGTGAATTTTTTTAAGATTATTTAATTTTACTTGAGAAAATTTAGCTAAAAACTCGCTAGCTTTGCTTTCTAAATTAAAATCAAAAATTAAAGCTAAAGCTAAATTTGCGATATTTTTAATATCTGCATTAATTAGTTTGAAATTTTTAAAATGATTTAGCCTTTCATAGTTTTTTAAATTCGCTCTAAAAATCTCCCCACCCCAAATTTTTCCATCATCTCCATAACCTGTTCCATCAAAAACAAAGGCTAAAACATCATTTTTGTAAATTTTGTGTTCAAATAAACAAGCACACAAATGTGCATAGTGATGTTGCACGCGAAAATTTTTATAATCTCTAAATTCTTTTACATAGTTAAATTGTGGGTGTTTATCGCTTAAAATATGATCAAAATTTAGTTTATAAGAGTTTTGAAAGAAAGTTAAAATTTTAAAAAATCTCTCTTGTATGTCTAAACTTTTCATATCGCCTATATAAGGAGAAATGAAAATTTGATTTTTAAAAAAACATGCAAATTCATTTTTTAGCTCACTTCCTAGAGCAAGAATATTTTCTTTTACATTAAAAATATCTGCTATGTTAATATAAAATGGGTTAAGACCTCTTGAAGTCCTTAAAAACATTACTTCTTTACCAACAACTTGAGCAATGCTATCATCGCTTGAATTATGTATTGCTCTATCATAATCAAGATAAAACTCAAACACACCACTAAGTTGCTCTAAAAGTTTTGTTTCTTCATAAATAATGCTTTGTGAGCTTAGATTAGCACTTGTTGCAATGATAGGTTTTTTAAAATGCTCAAAAAGCATTAAATGCGTTCCCATATAAGCTAACATAATGCCTATTTTATTGGTATCTGGTGCTAAGCTTTTATGGATATTTTTGCTATTTAAAATAACTATGGGTTTTAAATTTGAAGTTAAAAGTTTTGCTTCAGCTTCATTAATAAAAGCTAATTCTTGAGCCATTTTAAGATCTTTTACCATGATAGCAAAAGGCTTTTTAGGGCGATTTTTGCGTATTCTAAGTTCATTTATAGCATTTTTATTTGTGCTATCACAAATTAAATGAAACCCACCCATACCTTTAAAAGCTATGATTTTGCCTTCTTCTAAAAGCTTTGCAAGCAAGATAAAAGCTTTTTCATCTTTGGCTAAAATATTTTGATTTTTATCTTTTAAAAAAATAGTAATTTTACATTTTGGGCATGAGAGTGGTTGGGCATGAAAACGACGATTAGTAGGATCTTTATACTCGCTTTGACAAAAAGAACACATTTTAAACTCATCCATAGTCGTATTAACTCTATCATATGGGAGTTTTTTTATAATAGAAAATCTTGGTCCACAATTTGTACAAGTGATGAATGGATATTTAAATCGCGGATTTTTCTCATCGTAAAATTCATTATAGCAATCCTCACAAAGAGCAAAATCACTTAAAATCGGGCTAAATTTTTCACTATCTTGTGAAGTACTTATGATAAATTCATTATAAGTTTTTTGAAGTTTTTTATAAGAAAAGCTAAAATCATCTATCCTAGCTAAAGGTGGTAAATTAGCAAAAAGTTTTTCTTTAAAAATTTTTAAATCATCATTACCACACTCAAGGATTATAACAACACCTAAGCTATTATTATAAACTTCACCTTTTAAATTAAGCTCTTTAGCTATGTTAAAAACAAAAGGACGAAAGCCAACACCTTGCACTAGCCCTTTAATATGAATTTCATATCCAAAGTGGGACATCACTTAACTTAAAAAATGGTATGTGTTTAAATACATTTTTGCTAAGGCTTTTATGCTCAAACAAGCTCCCACTAAGCACGGCACAATCAACTTGCTCTTTAGCCTTTAAATCATCAAATAAATCTCTTAAAAAATACACCAAACTCTCAACAACACCTAAGGCTATGATTTGATTTTCTACTCCAGCAAGCTTAAAACTCATCACACTTCTTAAGGTCTTAGTGTAATCAAATTCTTTTTGCTCATTAAGCTTAAAGTCTATCCTAACACCTTTTGCCATTTTACTCTCATCAGCTAAGGCCAAAAGTGCTAATGCTGCTTTTTTCTCGTCTTCACTAAGCTCTAAAATCATCCCTACCATGCCAAAAAGATTAAAAAAATTATTAGCCATATTTAGTTCTTTTCGCACAAGAATAAATTCTTTTTCGTAATTAGCTAATAATCTCTTAGCAACATCATCTTGACTTATAGTTTCATAAAACTCATCAAAGCTTTTTGGTAAGCAAAGTTTTAAAAGATTTAGTTCTTTATCAAGTAAGATAATATCATCATTTCTTTTGCTAAGTTCTAAAAGCAAAGGCTTTTTGTCTTTAAAATCAGACAATATACAAGAAATTCTTGCGAAATTTTTATCCTCTTTTTGAAAAATCAAATTTTTAAACTCGGGTAAAATATAATCATAACCCCTACAAACTACTAGTTCATTTTCGATTAAAGCTACTTCAAAATCATCTTCAAAATGTTCTAGCTTTTTAAAATTTAAAAACTTAATTCCTTCTTTTTCAAGTTCAAAACATAAAGCAAACAAGAAAAGATTATCATATATTTTGATTTTAAAATATTCATGATTTAATTGATGATTTTGTCTAAAAATAGCATTAAATTTAAGCTTCATTAGAGGCTTTTCAACCCCTGCTAAGATTTTAAATTGCTCGTTATTGCAAGAAAAAAATGCATTGATATGTTTTGGGTCACAAGGTATTAAAAAATCATCCAATGCTTCATTAAAAATTTCAAAAGCATATATTCCTTTTGGACTTTTAAAATGCATTTTTTCTTTGTTTTTTAATTTTTCCAAGGCTTTTTTTAAATTATCGTAGAAATTTTCTTTAGTGATTTTTATAAAATCTTCTTCTATTTTAAATTCTTCTTCTACAAAAATACCCCATTCATTTTCTAAAAGCTCGCCATTAGTATAAGCATTTGCATTAAGTCTTGTTAAAAAACTTCTTTGAGTAAAAGCTTTTTCTTTTTTTATAGGTGTAAAATCTTCTTCTATAACTTTTAAGTCAAATTTGTTTAAAAAAACACTATGGCTGATATTTTCTAAATTAGAACAAAAGGCTTGAATTTCATCTTTTTCGCCTTTAATCTTAATGATAATTTTTTCATCTTTTTGCTCATAATCATACACATAATCTTTAGCATAATAAGCTAACAAATACTCAAAAATATCATTTTTAGATTTATAATCAAAAGTAATTTCTAAAAGCAAGTTTAAAACCTTAAAATTAAATTTTTAAAAATATAAATATAACAATTTTAATTCTAAGGAAAGCTTAAAAATATACTTAAAAAATAAGACTTTTTAAAAAAACTTCTCTTGCTTTATAATCAGGCATAAATTTATATAAAAAATCATAAAATTCTTTTTGATGATGTGGGTAGATTAAATGTGTAAGTTCATGTAAAATCACATATTCTATAGCTTTTATAGGTTTTTGCATAAGTTTTAAATTTAAGTTTATGTATGCTTTTTGATGATTACAAGAACCCCATCTTGAAATCATTTCTTTAATGCAAATTCTTTGCACTTTTCTCTTGTGGACAAATTGCCATTTTTTTATAAAATACTCAAAAATCACTCTAGCACTACGCCTTAAGAAAAGATCTAAGGACTTTTGATTTTTTGCAAAAATTTTATCTTTTTTTATAAGAACTTTTTTATGATTTTCGTTAAAAACTAGCTTGTATTTTTTACCTAAAAAATACAATTCATCACTTGCTAAAACTACTCTTTTTAAAGAAAGTTCTTTTTCTTTGGCTCTAATCCAACTTTCATTTTTTTCTAAAAATCTTAAAACATCTCTTTGCTCATAATATAGCGGTATACTAAGCTTGAAAGTTAAATCCCTATCTATCTTGAGTCTTAAGTATTTAAGTTTTTTCTTTTCAAAAACAAAACGAAATTCTTTAAATTCTAAAATTCCTTTTATACTAGTGCTTTGCCTTGCCATTTTTTACTTTTCCATCTATATGAATTTACTATACCGCGCAAAAACTCATCTGCACAAAAACCTATCCAAACTCCTAAAATTCCAAGTCCAGCATAAAAACAAAGCACATAGCCAACCGGTAAAGAAACTCCAAGCATAAATACCACTCCACTTAAAAACGGAAACCTCGCATCACCACTTGCTCTTAGCGAATTCACCATGACTATATTAAAAGTTCTTGAGATTTCTAAGAATATTGAAAGAGTAAAAAGTGGTATCATAAGTTCTTTTAAACTTTCTTCAAGCTTTACTACATCCATGGTAAAATCTTGCAAAACATAATTAAGTAAAGCTACAAAAGCACTTGCAACCACGCTAAAATACAAAGCTATCCAAGTATGTTTGTAGGCCACATTTAAGTATTTTGCACCGACTAATTTACCTATGATAATTTCATTTGCTACACTTATAGCTTGCCCTATTAGCATGATGAGCAAAGAAATTTGAAAATAAATCGTTTGAACGCTTAAATTTTCTTTACCCAAACTTGCTACAAAAGCAAAAGCTATGGTGTATTGTATAAACCATATCAAATGCTCTCCTGCTGCAAAACCACCGATGTTAAAAATCTTTTTAAGCACAGCTTTTTCAAGACTTATCATCTCTTTAATTTTAAGATGAATTTTAAGTTTAAAACTAAGTATTACTACAAGCATACCAAAGGCGACCAAACGCCCAAGTATATTACTAAGCCCTACTCCAAAAAGCTCTAGTTTGGTAAAATGTAATACATAAAAATTTCCTATAAATATCACAACATTCATCAATAAGGTAGTAAACATAACCCAATAAGCCATATTATACACCCTAATAATAGCAGCCAAAACTATACCCATAGCGTCAAAAAACAAGCAAATTCCAAGCATGTGCAAGTAAATTTCACTATTCTTTAAAAGCTCATTTGGAATTTGTAAAAGATAGAGTAAAAACTCTCCATGCCATAAAATTAAACTTCCGCACACAAAACCAAGCAAAGCATTTAAAAATAAACTTTGATGAATTGCCTTTCTTGCTAGAGTGTAATCTTTAGCCCCTAAAGCTTGAGCAATCACTACACTACAACCCACACTTAAAAAACTAAAAATAATGATAAATAAATCTGCTACTTGATTACCCGCACCCATAGCTCCAACCAAAAAGTTAGAATATTGCGAAACCATAACGGTGTTGATAATCAAAGAAAAATATCTTAAAAACATTTCAAGCAATATAGGCATACTAAGATGTTTAAGTGAAAGTTGTTTGCTTGCCATAAATACTCTTTTTGATAATAATCTTTTGAAAGTAAAAAGTAATTTTACTTAAAAATTACTTTTTACAAGCTTTATAATATT